>NZ_AP042443.1:0-54123 GCF_055379485.1 Halanaerobium sehlinense | reverse complement strand
TCTTATCATAAGGCCATAGTTATAAAAACAAAAAGCCCCAGAACCCCAGAAAAGCTCCATCAATAACTGAACAAAATGAAGCCTCTCTAAGGGTAAATCATCTCCAATTGAAATGCTGATTTTATTCGATTCTCCACCGTGATTTCACCGCAGTAAGACTCCTACCGGGGGCACCATTTGTTTATATCACCTCGATCCATACCTACCATTTCTGCAGCTATTCCAGAAGATAATCTTTTTAATTCAAAAAGTTTAACCACCAATTCCATTTCAGCTTCTCTTTCAAATTCTTCAGAACTCTTCTGAAGTAAATCAAGCAGATTATCAGGATATTTAATTATTATTTTATTAAACATCTATACTATTTTGTAATCCATCTACTTTTCTCATTATTCCAGTAACCTGTGAAAACTTCATCATTTAATATACTTTGATAAACTGGCTTTAAAAAAGATCTAATCTGTTCCATTACTAAGTTAAAACCAATACTTTCCTTCCCTATTTTCCTTAGATAACCCTGCCACAATCGATTTCTACTCTCATCCTGAGCAAAATCCTCATTAAAGATTACGTGGTCTTCCTCAATAACAGTTCCTCTATTTTTTACAGTAGCTGCAATAGCCATTGACAGAATTTCACCCTCAAAAGACTGTGATTATGATAAAGTTAAAATATCATAAAAATCTTTCATCCTACTATTGATCACTGATAGGCTGAGCATAGCTTCAAATTTTTCTGCAATCACTGATTCTATGGAATAAGCTTTAACGCTGGGAATTTCAAAATCAAGCAGCCCGGGATACTCCATATTAACTTCACCAGGTACAATAACATCTCCAAAACCTAAATCAAGCTGAAGATTCTTGCGCGCATTACTAATAAAACCTGTTATCTTTATCCTCACTCCATCATAATCTGCTCCTTCAGTTATCTTCTCTACTTCTATAGAATCTTTATCATAACTAACACCATCATTAATTGGAATCTGACTTATCTGAGTAAATAACTGTTGGATCTTCTCCAGATCATTTAAAACATTCTGAGCTAGAAAGTCAATATCTCTTGTTGGTCTTGTTTTTATATTTAAAGTACTTAAGATTAAAAGTCCACCCTTTAATACAAATTGATCCCTATATTCAGAAATAGATAACCTGTATAATAGTCTTTCCTGCATAAACATTAGTAAAATGAAATCAAAATTAAGCTTTTCTTCTTTTGCTATGTTTAAAGTCTAGCTCTAACAGATGTTTCCATATTTTTAACATTATCACTCATACAAGTACCTCCAGGTATCTTTTTACTATATTCTTAACCCCTGTAACCTCTGCATACTTAAGTAGTTTGGAGATGTTCTTATCCTTCCTCTTTAAATAGTTCTGCATTGCCTCTTTTACAACATCAGTACCCACTTTGTTTCTCAGTCTAATACAATCACAGATTGTTTTCTCCTCATCATATATTTTAACCTTACTACAATCAATATTAACCTCTTTAATCCCGGTATTGAACTGTTTATCAGCAAAATAGAAAATAGAGATCGGAGGATAATCAGGCAGTTTAGGCCTGTGTTCATCTCGGTGAATGGCAATATAATATTCCCGGGGGTTGGTTGTAGTGAGATCATAATACGAAAGAGCTGAAAGCAGACAGATTACACCATTAGGAACTATATTACTTACTTCGATTAGTTCTGTATTGCTATTAGATTCATCATCATTCCAGCGGTACAGCCCTCTTTTGATCCTGGTGATCTCTTCCTCATCCTGAAGTTTATATAGATGTGATGTATGAATATCTGCCTCAAGTATGTCTTTAGTTCGAGCATATCCATTGTTTCTCTCAAATATATTTTTTATCTTGTTGTAAATAGTAGGATCCATAATAACACCTTCGTTATAATTATCCGCACTTATAGATAGATGCGGAGGTTTTTAACACTTTTCTCTGTTTTAAGTTTATCATTAAAAATCAAACGATAACCCTGATCCATATTCTGGCTTTCTAAATAATCAGCCAGCTGCTGTAATCCCTGCTGGTGATATTCTTTACCCCGCCAGATTTTTAGTTCTACTATATATTTCTGATCCAGATAGGTAATTACCACATCAAGCCTTTTTTCCTGAGAAATCTGCACTTCTTTAAAATCAAATCCTTTACCATTAATAATTGGCTTTAAAAAAGCGAGGAAGATCAAACGACCATTTCTTTCTAAAAATCATCTATCCCGATCACTATATTGTTCTATTATGAAAACCTGAAAACGATCCATTACAGCTTTTAAATTCAGCTGACCATTGTCTATAAAGCTGTCTCTGAAATCAAAGGCATCACTTTCCAGAGAATTCTCTATTTTAGAAATTAAATAATTTATATTCGCTGTTCATAAATTCTGTTATGAATTTTTAAGCTACCGCCATCTGGATAGGGTATAATCTTGTAATATTCTTAAATTAAGTTCCAGGGGGCCTCACTCCTTTCTTTTTAAATTATCCCTGTGAGGCTCCTTCTTTATTTATCTTAAAATTCCTGCATATTTAAATAAATCAATTCTTAAATCCCACTTTTATTTTACACTAACAATAATATAGTCTTTTCTTTCCCACTTCTCCAGAAACCAGTTATTGCGGTGATTGACAAAAGCCAAAATAAAAAAGAGTCCCAAAGCAATCAGAAGATCACCAAAAGTTGCCTGAATCATTAATAGCTGATGCTCGATAAACTCCTGACCTTCCATTGTATAAAAAATACCGCAGGCAGTATATTCCCAGATTCCATGAAGTATAAGTTCGACTATAGAAAAAATTGAAATTAATTTAATTGTTTTTGACAAAATATTCTCCTCCCATTGTTAATCTTTGCAAACATATTTAAGCGGTTACTAATCCTGAACAGGTTTAAGCAGAAAAAATTATTTCAATATACAGCAGTTCCGGTCAAAGTCTCAACTTTATAAAAAAACACCCCGGTTAATTTCAGATTTTGGATCTATGAAATTAACTGAGGTTATTATCCATTAATTAGCTCTACCTATTTAATTGAATAAATTCCATTATTAATTTAAAATTTAAGCAGTTTGGCATTAATAGCAACAATAACAGTACTCATAGACATTAAGACTGCACCTACAGCAGGGGAAATCATAATTCCATAACCTGCAAGAACTCCGGCAGCCAGAGGAATAGCAAAGGCATTATAACCTGTAGCCCAGAAAAGATTCTGGATCATCTTTTTAAAGGTTAAACTCCCGAAGTTAACAAGCTGGACAACATCTTTGGGATCACTTTCTACCAGAATAATATCAGCAGTTTCGGCTGCTACATCTGTACCGGAACCGATTGCAATTCCAATATCTGCTCTGGCAAGGGCAGGAGCATCGTTGACTCCATCACCTGTCATTGCTACAAAAGCGCCCTCATTCTGCAGTTCTCTAACCTTCTTTTCTTTCTCATCAGGTAGGATTTCAGCAAAATAATCTGTTAGATCAAGTTCATTACTTACATAATCTGCAATCTTCTGATTATCTCAGGTCAGCATTTTAGCTTTTATTCCTCTATCTTTTAGTTTTTGTACTGCATCATAGAAACTTTCTCTAATCTGATCTCCAGTCTGATCATACCGATTAAGTTTCCAGCTTCTAAAATAAAGATTTAAGTAAATGGATCTTCCCTTAAAGCAGAAATAAAAGATACTGACTACCTGTAAATTCAAGACTGTAAGCAAAAAAACTTTGAATCATGGGTGAAAGTACTAAAATCGGTACAGTTATAATTAAAGAAATTTTAAATCGCTTTTTAAAATCTTCTAACATCTTCTGATGATCCATTTTAATACCTCCCCTTAATTCCTTTAACAAATCTTAATTTAAATATTTAAATTGATAAGCTTTTTTTGTAAGATAAAAAATTAAAGGAATTAAAATAATAAGAAATAATACAGGAATCAGACCAATAGATGTTCCAAATACTAAAGGCATTGATTGATTATAACCCCAGCGTCCAGTATGCAGAGCATGAGCCTCAAAATAAAAGGCAAGTAAAGTAGAATATAGAAGGTGTATCACTATATCTTTGCGCTCCCATTTATCTAAAAACCAGTCACTTCTTTTATTAACAAAGGCCAGTAGCAAAAATAGTCCCAGCGCAATAAACATATCACCTGTAAAAGCAGAAAACATCAACAGCTGATGTTCAATGAACCCCTGACCTCCCATCGAATAAAAAATGCCACAAATAGCATACTCCCCTGCAGCAAAAATAATTAAAGCTATCGCAATAAATATTAAAATCAATCTAAATGTTTTGTTCAAAATATCCCCCCCTGCTACCTGATAATAAATCTTTTATATACCCCTGCAATGTATCTTAAATGCAGTATAACACTTATAATTAAATGAATCAACTCAAATATAATACATATAACCATCACTTTTTTCTTTTTTAACTTCCTTGGTTCTGTTTTTTAAATCAGCAAGTGTAATAGAATCCATTAATTCTTTCATTCTAAGTTCTAACTTCATCCAGATTTCCTGAGAGACAGCTTTGAAAATTGCTTCCTCACTCTGATCATCTTCAATCTGTACTTCAGGAACCAGTTTTCCTTCTAATATAATTAAAATATCTCCCAGACTTATTTCCTCAGGTGGTTTATTTAGTAAATATCCCCCATGGGCCCCTCTGACACTTCTGATTAAACCAGCCTTTTTTAACTCAGCAAAAATCTGTTCCAAATATCTCTCTGATATATTCTGTCTTTCTGATATTTCACGGAGTGAAACTGCATTTGAACCATCATTGACTGCTAGATCTATTAAAGCTCTAACTCCATATCTTCCCTGAGTTGAAATTTCCATTTTTATCAACACCTCGTTATTTATTATAAATGATAAAATTAGTCTTTTATGTAAGTACTTTTACTACTAAAATTTTACTACAGCAGGAAATTAAAATCAAATTAGACTTGACAAATTATAACACTCTATATATAATTTAAACAGTATAATAGTTAATTCCTATAGACTTACCGTAGGTTAGGAGAGATAAAATGAATTTACTAAATATCAAAGGTTTAAATAAAAATTTCAAACAGGAAAATGGCAGTCAATTAGAAGTACTGAAAAATATTGATTTAAAGATAAAGAAAAAAGAATTTGTAACTTTTATAGGTCCTTCCGGCTGTGGTAAATCCACCCTTTTAAATATTCTGGCAGGACTAACACCAGCTTCTTCCGGTCAGGTAATGCTTAAAAATAAAATGATAGATAAACCTGGAAATGACCGGGTAATGGTTTTTCAGGAAGCAGCTCTTTTTCCCTGGCTTACAGTTATAGAAAACGTACTCTTTGGTTTAAAGATAAAGAAAACGGAAAAAGATAAGGCATATCAAAAAGCTTTAAAACAGTTGAAAGCGGTTCATCTTGATAATTTTAAAGATTCTTATCCTCACCAGCTTTCTGGAGGTATGAAACAGAGGGTTGCAATTGCAAGATCTCTGGTCTTAGATCCAGAAATTTTACTGATGGATGAACCTTTTGGAGCTCTTGACGAACAAACAAGACTAATGCTGCACAGTCAACTAATTGAACTCTGGCAGGAAACTAAAAAAACAATAGTTTTTGTAACTCATAACATTAGGGAAGCAGTTAAACTTTCTGATAGAATTATTGTCTTTGGCAGTAACCCCGGCAGAATAATTGGAGAATTTAAAATTGATAATCCTCAACCACGAAATAGAGAAAATCCTTCTTTAATCAGAATAGAAAATAAAATTTTAAAATTATTAGAAACAGAAATTAAAAAACAGGGTGAACAAAAATATGAAAAAATTGCAACCTAAAATAAAAAAAATACTGCTTAAAACAATCTTTATTCTTTTTATTCTAGCAGTCTGGCAGTTCCTATTTCAATTAAATATCTGGCCTGACTTTCTCTTCCCCTCTCCTCAAATGGTAACCTCAACTCTGATTGAAGGTTTTAGAGATGGTAGTTTTACTTCTGCTATTACAACAAGTTTTAGAAGGCTGCTGATTGGTTATAGTATTTCTATTCTTTTTGGAATCACACTCGGTATATTAATTGCAAGTTTTCAATTAATTGAAGATACTATTGGTCCTTTTATTCTGGCTTTACAGAGTGTTCCCAGTGTTGTCTGGCTTCCTCTGGCCCTACTCTGGTTTTCAATGGGAGAAAAGGCAATTATTTTTGTTGTAGTTCTTGGTGGAACCTGGAATATGGTGATTAATGCCAGTACGGGAATTAAAAATGTACAGCCTGTTTTAATAAAAGCTGCTAAAACAATGGGGGTTAACAAAATCCAACTTTTCTGGAAAGTTATTTTACCAGCAGCTGTTCCCCATCTTATAACAGGTATGCGTTTATCATGGGCATTTTCCTGGCGGGCTTTAATGGCTGGAGAATTAATTGGTAGTGGAGATGGCCTTGGACAAATATTAATGTGGGGAAGAGACATGGGTAACATGAGTCTCGTAATTACAGTTATTTTGCTTATTGGAACTATTGGATATTTAACAGATAATTTTTTATTTAAAAAGGCAGAATCAGTAGTTCTTAACCGCTGGGGATTAAACACTAACTAATTATCTGGGATTGAATTTAAAAATTATCAATAATTTAAATTATAAAGGAGAATTTAAAATGAATAATCTTAATATGAAAAGTAAACTATTTGTATTAATAATTTTAACTCTTATGATTTTCACAAATCCAGGAGCAGAAGTTTCTGCAGAGGAAGAAATCACTCTTGGTTATTTTCCCAATATTACTCATGCACCAGCAATTGTCGGCGTGAGTGAAGGAATTTTTGTTGAACAGCTAAATGGGATTAAGATTAAAACTAAAGTTTTCCCTAATGGCTCTCTCTTTATGGATGCTTTAGCTACAGGACAGATTGATCTCGGCTATGTTGGGCCTGGTCCAGCAATTAATCGCTTTCTGCAGGGAGCCGATGTAAAAGCCCTGGCAAGTGCAAGCACAGGGGGAACAGTTTTAGTTACTCGTAAAGATTTTAAATATAATTCTGTGACAGATTTAGATAACAAAATTATAGCAACTCCTGCTCTGGGCTGTACTCATGATCTGCTTTTTAGACAGTTAATTAAAGAACATAACTTAGATACTAATCGGCGTGGTGGAAATATTGATCATCGGGCCCAGAAACCTGCAACAATGGTCGGTCTTTTTGCAACCAGCCAGCTTGATGCAGCAGTTGTCTCAGAACCATGGGCGGCAAGAATGGAAGCTGATCTTGATTCGAAGGTAGTAGTTAACTGGGACCAGATGCCCTGGGAAGGTAAGTTACCTGCAACTTTAGTTGTTTCAACTAATAATTTTATTGACAATAATCCGGAATTGATGGATAATTTTATTAAGGCACACCAACAGGCAGTAGATTATATTAATAATAATCCAAAGCAGAGTAGTAAAATTCTTCAGCAGGAAATTAAGAATATAACCAGACAGAAATTATCTTTAAATATAATAGAACGTTCAATGGAAAGAACTAACATTACATCTGAGCTTGATAGTTCTGTAGTACAGAAACTAGCTGATCTTTCTGCAGAATTAGGTTTTATCAAAGGGGATTCAAATTTGAGGGGGTTTATAGAATGAAAGTAGTAGACAATATCACAGAACTAATTGGTGAAACTCCGGTGGTTAAATTACAAAATTTAAATGATAAAAATGGTGCAGAGGTTTATGTAAAACTGGAATATTTTAATCCAAGTGGAAGTGTTAAGGACCGTCCGGCTTTGAATATGATTAAGGAAGCTGAAAAAAGTGGTAAACTAAAGGCTGGTGGTACTATAATTGAACCAACAAGTGGAAATACCGGAATTGGTCTGGCAATGATAGCTGCAGCAAGAGGATATAAATGTATTATCATTATGCCGGATAGTGCTTCTCAGGAAAGAATAAATATTTTAAAAGCTTATGGTGCAGAGGTAGTACTTACTCCTGCTCAAAATTTAATGCAGGGAGCAATTGATAAAGCACATGAAATAGAGAATGAAATAGATAATTCTTTTATTCCTAATCAATTTGAAAATCCAGCCAATCCTGCGGTTCACAAAAAAACAACTGCTCTAGAAATTTTAGAACAGATGAATTATCAGCTCGATGCATTTGTTGCTTCAGCAGGTACAGGTGGTACTATTTCTGGTACCGGACAAAAATTAAAAGAAGAACTGCCTGAGTTAAAAATTTATACTGTAGAATCAGAAAATTCGCCTGTACTTTCTGGAGGAAAACCTGGTCCTCATAAAATACCCGGAACAGGACCTGGATTTATACCAGGAACTCTGGATACTAAGATATATGATAAAATTTATCATATTTCTGATCAAAAAGTTATAGAAATCACCAGAAAACTGGCAGCTGAGGAAGGTCTTCTGCTCGGCCCTTCTTCTGGTGCAGCTGTCTGGACTGCAATAAAAGTAGCTAAAAATTTAAGCCCAGAAAAGAAGGTGCTTGCAATCGCAGCAGATACTGGCCAGAGATATCTTGGGGGAGAATTCTTTAGTTAATTATCTAGTAAAAAAAATATCAATATATTACTGTGCTTTAGCTTAATCAAAATATAATAATAGGATCTAAGACACCCTAAAAAGCCCTTTTTAATTAAGAAGGGCTTTAAATTTATATATCTGAACTATTTAATTAATATTATGATTGCATTGCAAAAAGTCTAAAATAATTCAAAAAATAAAAATTCAAAAAATTAAAGAGCTAACCTGATTCAAACGGTGCTATTTAGATTTCACAACATTTGTCAAAGAGCCCCTTTATTTCAAATTTTAATTAAATATTTCTTTTTTATTCAATTGATATTCAGTCAAAAGATGATCTTCTCCCTTAAAAATCCTCCCTCTTCAAATTGAATTTATCTCTTTAATACCCGGTATTAGATATTTTATTTTTAAGATTCCCGAAAAGTTTAAATTGACCGGCCCTATTAAATATCTCATAATCAATATTTTCAGAGTTACTGGCTTAAGTTTGAGGTTTACTTTTTTTTAATAATTAACTAATACAGATTCGATATCAATGGTAGCTGTCTTTTTTCAGAAAATATATTGATTATTCTAAAAATATATAGTAAACTTATAATATATTTAATTTACTTAGTAAAATTAAGTAAACTATTGTATATTAAATTTCTATTTTTTTAATTGCAAAAAATAAATTTAAGTAAAATATTATTAAAATAACCTGAGGAGGTCTTATTATGTCAGAAACCTGGAGTGTGAATTAGCATTTTAATCCAGAAAAATTAATCATATTAAATTGAGCATAAATATATTGAATTATAGAATGTTTTTTAAATTAATTTAGTAAATAAAAATATTTTTTGCAGATTAATTAAGTAAGGGACTTAAATTAAGTCCCTTTGATTTAGTAAATATTTTTAGTTTAAAATGTTTCATCCTCACAGGCTTTAAATACGATTTCTTGATTGATTTGTTCTGCCTGCAGCTGATAGCCTAATAGCAAAGAATTGACAGCTATGTTGTTAATTAATCTGGGTAAACCTCTGGATCTTAAAGTAACAGCTTCTAGAGCCTGTTCTGAAAAAATAGGATGATTAGCACCTGCTAAATTTAGTTGATGTTCAATATAAGATTTAACTTCCTCTTTGTTTAAAGGAGTTAAATGATACTTCATAATAATTCTCTGGTTAAGAGATTGGTTTTGATTTAAGTTAAGTTTAGTCATGAAATGAGGCAACCCGACAAGTATTAAAACAAAAGGGTTTTGAGAATCCATTGCAAAATTAAATAAAATACCAAGGTCATTTAAAAATTTATTGGGAGCAAGCTGCATTTCATCAAGGATAAATATAGGAGTAATTTTCTTTTCATTGTAAAACTTTAAGACAGCACTCTGTACCTGATGAAATAAATCAACCTTTCTGAATTTAGGTTCTTCTCCCAATCCAACAGCAAGACCTCGGTAAAAGTCCATTACTGTGCCTGTAGATAAGGGGAAATAAATAACTTTAAATAAGGAAGGATTAAGACTCTCAGTTAAAGCTCTTAGAGCAGAAGTTTTCCCACTTCCAGGTTCACCAACAATAACAGCAATACCTTTAGTTTTTTTAAGATAATTTAATCTTGCAGTGAGTTCTTTAAGATTTCCAGACTGATATAAATCTCTGCTTTTGATCTCTTTGCTAAAGGGATTACGGGATAAGGAATAAAATGATTTATACATTTTTAGTACCTCCTCTGGTCATTTCAGTAAATGAAATGGCATTATCTCTTTTGACATGAGCATTGTCTGATAAAATTACGGGTTCAGCTTTACCAATGCATTTACCATTTTCATAAATAAAAATATCTTCATAATTGTTTGGATCATAGCGAATCTTTAACTTTTGTCCAATGAAGATAGGAGGTACCTGGTAGAGCTTGGTATTAACAGAAATAGTGCCGTCATGTCTGACTTTTCTGCTAGCACGATTGAGAAAAAGCATTTTAAGCTTTTGAGGATCATCATATGTTCTAACCTGGCTGATCTGAGACATATATTTATCAAGTGGAGTCATTTTTAAAGCAGAATGAATACGGCGATGATAGTCTTTTTCTAGCCACTTAAAAAAGCTTTTGTTTAGTTTATCTAAAGAAGATAAATCTTCATCAGTCAATAGAGGTAAAAATCTCTTTCTGACAGTGAGAAAAAATCTTTCAATTTTACCTTTACTCGCTGGATCATAGGGTTTAGTGTGGATTAGGGTAATACCCAAAGAAGCACAGGCAAAATGCAGATTATCAGCCCGATAAACTTTTCCGTTATCAACATAGAGCAATTTAGGAAGGCCTCTTCTTAAAATGGCCTCTGAAAAAACATTTTGTACAGCAGAAAATTTTTCAGTTGTTAAAAATTTTGCATAAGTAATAACTCTGGAACAGTCATCAATAAAAGCAAAAAGATAGGATTGGACTTTTTTGCCATCCAGATTGAGATAAGGCCCATACATTTCATCTCCCTGCCAGAGCATATTAACCTGGTCATAAGAAAAACGAAGTCTGTTTTCTTCTCGGCGAGGTGAGTTAACCAATAGGTTTTTCTTTTTCAAAAATCGATAAACTGTAGAATAAGAAGCCTGAGAAGGCAGCATTTTCTTCTCAGTAATCAACTGATCATAGAGTAAGGATACTGATCTATCAGGATGTTCTTTTCTTGCATTTAAAATGATTTCTTTAAGTTCAGGTGTTAAGATTCTGCTTTGCCCTTTATCATTTCTAGATTTAGGTTTAAGACCGTTAAAGCCATGTTTTCTGTATTTGCGAACCCACTCTTCCATTGTTTTAGGCGAGTATTCTCTAACACCATAATAGGGAACATTATGTTTTTGAGTTGCAATTTCAGCTAAATACTGGCTTTGATTTTCTACCTGTCTGTTTAGAATTGGTGAAATGAGAGAAAAACGAAATAGAGCTATCTCTTCTCTGTCATTATCAGTCATTAAAATCAGCTCCTTTAAGCTTGAATTTTAGCATTTAAGATTAAATTTATCCTTAAACTGCTGATAATAACATTTTAATCAGTAAAATAGCTCTTTTTTAGTGAAAGCTTTTGTGTTTAAAAAAATAGTTCCAAAACTTTAATCTTTATAGTACAATTAAAGTGCCATAAAACTTTGATTAAAGTGATCCTGATACTCTTTTGAGAGTATCTGAGCGTCCGAGCTCCAAATCATTTTAATTAGTTTTGTGGCTTTTTTTATTCTTGCTAATTTAAAGGGAATCAGTGAGTGGTATTTATCTCTAAAAAAAGCAATCAAACCAGGAATATTGTGGTTAAATCTATGCAGATAAAAATATACCGCCTGTTTGTAGAGAAGCAGTTTTTTCTGCAGCAGATATTCTTTGATACAGCAAATAATATAATTAAGAGACCTCTGAAATTTAGGAAATAAAAAGGCTGGAAGAATAGAAACAGTTTTTTTGCAGTGATGGCATTTGTATCTTCTAATTAGTATCCAAAAGCATTTGCCATCGATTGTAATAACATAGCGGTGGTAAAATCCATGTTTATGGAGTTTGTCATGGCAGTGAGGACATTCTTCAGGGTGAGGAAAATTATTATTCTGGCCAAGTTCAGAATAATTTTTAACAGGTATTTTAAAGTCATGAATGATTTGCATCTGATCACATCCTAAATATTCTGACAATATTCTATCAGATTATTTAAGGAAAAGGAAGATGCAATACTAAAATATTTTGAAAGATATTTATTGTTTTCTAATGAATTAATTTGATAGATAACAAATAATATCAAGTAAAAAAACAGCAACTGAAGTAAATTTTAAATCAGTTGCTGTTCTTTTATAAAATATTTCATTAATATCTGTTCAATATCTTTAGGAGGCATTACAAGATTTTTGCAAAAGTAGGATTTGAAGTAAATATACTTTAGCATATTCAAATTTTTATTAACTTTTATTTTCGAGATTTATTCTGTATAATTAACTTTAGATGACAATTAATCTAACAAAATAGGAGTTAATTAATTATGCAGGATTTCAATCAAGAAAGACTAGATAAAATACGGAAATTAACTATAATTTCAATGTTTGCTGCTTCTGATGAATTAATGGATCTTTTCGCATTAAAGGGCGGTAATGCATTAAATTATATTTATAATCTTAATCAAAGATCATCAATTGATATAGATATTTCAATGGAAAATTCTTTTGAGAAACTGGAAATGAAATTAAAAGAAGTAGAAGAGATTTTGGCAGATTCTTTTGAGAGAACTTTTAAGGAAAATGATTTGAAAGCATTTGATATTATACTGGAAAAGAAACCCCATAAAATGAGTCCTGATAAAGAAGGTTTCTGGGGGGGATATATGCTATCTTTTAAAGTTTTAGAATATGAGAAGTGGCTAAATCTTAAAAACCAGGAAGGTAAAGATATTAATGATATGAGAAGGCAGGCTATACCCTTTAATAAGGATTTTAAAAGAGTTTTTACCGTTGATATCAGCCGTCACGAATATTTTGAGGATAAACAGCTTAAGCTCTTAGATGATTACTACATCTATGTCTATTCACCCCGTATGATAGTTTTAGAAAAGCTAAGGGCTATCTGCCAGCAAACGAAAGAGTATGCAGAAATAATAGAAACACATAAACCCAGGGGGCGTGCTCAAGATTTTTTTGATATCTATATTATTTTAGAGAATTTTAGTGAGATTGATTTGAGCTCAAAAAAAAGTTTAGAAGAATTAAAAAAAATTTTCAGTATCAAAAAAGTCCCTCTTTCCCTATTGAACAAATTAGAAAATTACAGAGATTTTCATCGTGATAGTTTTACTGCTGTTCAAGATACAGTTTTCAATTCTGATCAACTAGAAAGTTACGATTTTT
Organism: Halanaerobium sehlinense; assembly: GCF_055379485.1. Taxonomy (NCBI): domain Bacteria; kingdom Bacillati; phylum Bacillota; class Clostridia; order Halanaerobiales; family Halanaerobiaceae; genus Halanaerobium; species Halanaerobium sehlinense. Next base: position 40,734 of record NZ_AP042443.1, on the reverse strand, counting down.
ACTTTAATTATATTTTAGAGAAAGTAAGGCTAATTATTCAAAATCTATAAATGCTGAGGATAATATAATTTCCATCTTTTTGAGAAAGATGGATTTTCCATGTTGTAATTTAAATAAAAATCATATTCAATATCCATGCTTTCTAAAAGTTTTAACTGACTTTCTTTATATCCGGCTCTTTCCAAATAAAAACCAAGCACCTGATGGTAAGGATAAATGTAATCTACTTTTCTTAAATAAGCTAAGAGTCTATTGATTGATATTTCACCTTTAGCATTGGTGAATGCTTTCAAAATTTCTTCTATTCCTCCACCGTACCCAGGTCTGATGCTTACATCAAGCAAACTCCTTTCAATATCTGTTACAGGTAATAGTTCACCATCAACTTCAATTTCTGTAACTCCCATTCTTTCTGTATTCTTTCCATTTAGCATATATGCACTAAAATTATCGAAGAAAGCTATATTGTTAGTTTTCCTCATTGGCTTAGAAAATGCCCTATTAATACTTGACTGCTGCAGATCATAACTTTTATTTGAAGGCTTTTTTGATTGTTCCTGGTTAGTGTAAACATTTTTTGGTACATTTTCAGTCAGATTATGAAGATACATGGCCGTATAATGACTCAAAAATGATTTCCCTCTTAATTTTAACGGTGTTTTATATTTATGAATTTCTCTAAAAGCATATTTGGTAGTCGATTTATTTTTAGATAGCTGATGCTTAAACGGTATTAAGATTCTATTTTCAACTAAAAATTTTATTAGATCTTTAACCCTTGTAACATTCGGTAAGACAGAAAGTAATTTATTATATTTGAGCATATTGTTTATATCTTTAAATAGAACAATATCTCCCTTATTGAATTTTTCATCAAATTCATTGATTAACTCTTTTTTTATAATCTTCATCATCTCAAATCTGCTTCTAGACATATTTTCACCCTTTCGATACATGTATAAGTATATATACTTATACATGTTTAGTTTAAATCAATTAAATTATACCATGTTATTGCTTATTTGACAAGCTTAGTTTAATATAATATAATATAATTACTCATTGATATATATAGTATATATACTATATATATTAAATTTTATATTTTTTTATGAATTTTAACGCTGAAATAGTAACCTTTGAAATCTAACTGATACAGCAAGGTATCTAACTTCGCTTATCGGCTCTTTTGCGAAGATTTAATACCCTACTATCTGATCAAAAATAAGTTGTTCTAATTGGGCTATAAGTTAAAACAAATTACTTAGTATATTTAAAAAGCCATTCCATATTTTTTTTAATTCAAAAACTCCTTCTAGTAAAGTTAATAGAGTTAATAAGGTTATTAATTTGTTAGTATTTTTTTGGTGTCTTTCCATTTCGCCTTTGATTAAAAAGAAGTCCCCCCACTCATTAGGAGAGCTTTCGTAAAGTTCATCTTCTAAATTTTTTTGATAGGTTTTAATTTGCTGATTATCATTTATTGGTTTAACATCACACTCAAACCATGCCATTCCTTTTAGGGGAGAACATTTTTTACCAAGCAAAATAGTTGTTTCTTCCTTAGGATTCAAACTTTTTATTTTAAAATCTTTTTTTATTGTTTGAGTTAAAGTTCCTATTCCTTCACCTCTAAACTTTATATTTTTGATTTCCCCTCCCGGAAAGATTTTATCACTTTTATTTTTAATTTTTAATTTTAATTTGAATTTTTTGTTTTGTCTTGGGATGTAATTATTATTTAAAAAGTTTAGATTGTAAAAGAAATTAAAAATTTTATTTGCAGGAGAAAAAGCAAGCTGTATTAATATCTTATCAATTTTAATATTTGATTTTTTTTCTTCAGTCAATATATCACTCCTTAAATTAATTTTTAATACTTTCAAAGTTTCACAAAACAATTCTTTTCTGATTAATTTCTAGTAAATTTATCATTGCAATTTAAGTTTTAAATTTAACATACTAATTTAACATGTTAAATTTGGCGTTAGTATATGGCGTTAGCTCATACTAACGGTAATCACTAACTTACTTATTTATTTTATTTTAATTTATATAAGATCTTTGAAATAACAACAAGTATAAGCTAACTCAATTTACCGACTTTAATTACTAACGCCATATAATAAACTTATATTTTAAATCAGGTGAGATAATACTAAATTTTAAAAATTAAATAATCAATGTTTCTAGTAGATCTTTATTTTTTCCATTTAACCTTTAGAAGAGGTTGGATCATCTTTTCTTTGGTAAGTTCTTTCTTCTTGATATTTTCCATCTTTTTTATGAATTTTAATAGAGCCTACTTTATCATCCATAAAATCTTTCATATAATCTACTACTTCTTGTTTAGTCTCTGTATTTTTTATAGAACGTTTAGAACCTTGCTTTTTAAAAGCATTATCCCACCTAAATATGCTATTAAATATAAATTTATTCGTCTTCTTTTGCAACTTTAAATTTTCCTTTTTTTATCCTACTTTCTATTACTTTTTTAGCGTCATTAATTTTCCTTTGATTTATCATTTCAAATCTTTTTTGACAACTAGGACAATATAAATAATATTTATCTATTAAATTACTGTCATCTATTCCTTTTGACAATTCACAATGGCAATCTGAACATATAGGTTTTAAATTATTAATTTTATATTTATTAAACTCCTTAATATAATTCCATTCAAACCATATACCGTTAACATAATCTCTCTTATAATCAAGCCATAAAGGTTTTGATGACTCTTTTAATCTCAAAATAATTTCAATTATAATTAATATTCCAAGAAAAGTTAATAGATAAATCCATACCGCTACTTTAAATAAAAGAATAGATGTAACAAAATCAAATAAAGAAAAGTAAACAAATTTTACACCTTCAACAAAATTTATATCAGCTTTAAATGATTTTAAGGCTGATATAATAAAAAAAACTATTATTGGTGCAATTATTGCTATTAACCATGGATTTTTTTTATATTTTTTTAATTTATTCTTCATATATTTTCTCCCTAAAAAATTTTAATAATTTCATAAAATATAGATTTGAAGCAAATAAAACTAAACTTTTAAATATAAGCACTCATTTAAATTAAAAAGATGATCCCCACAAAAAAATTTTTATATAAAAGTCTATAATTTTTAAAATAAAGCTTATATTAATAATTTCTGTAGAACTATTTATTTTTACAAATTATTTGAATCGCAATTTACTTCTTCTTTCATTCATGAATATCAAAACCAATTTTAGATAATAAACTTTCTTCTTCATCATTAATTTTAGGCAAATTAACAAACAATTTCTTCTTTGCCCTACTCAAAGCCACATAATAAAGACGATGATATTCTTTTTCCACCAAATTAGGTTCTTCAACAAAATTAATAAATTTATCTTTTTCATCAAATGGAATAACTAAAAGTATATTTTCAAATTCATCACCTTTAGCTTTATGAATAGTTCTATAAAAACTATTATCATTATCTAACTTAAAAGATAATGCCAATTCGAAATAATTTATATTATTATATAACTCATGAGGCCTTCCTCTACTTCCAATTTTACTGCTAAATTCATCAGTCTGATAACTCCCATGGATAAAATTATTATAAAATTTTTTTAATGTAAATTCACTAAACACAGCATACTTGTTTATAAGTTTATGGAGAAGCTTTAAAGCATCTTTCTCATTAAAATTTTTATTTTTTCTATAAGCTTTTAAAATAAATTTTATTGCATCCTGATAATTATTATCTCTTGCTACTTCAATAGCTTTAACAATATTTACAATTAAAAGTTTTCTGTTATAACATCCATCCTCCCCCAATAGCTTCTCTACACTTACAACATCATAATCATCTTCAAGATTTAATTTCATCCTGTTTACTATACTATTGGTATAACTTAAAGTATAAAAATCCTCATCACCCAAACATTTTTCTGAAATTTTATAACCTTTATGAAAATCACCAACTATTACTTCCGGTTTAGGACCTTTAGTTTCCTCCGGACTACTTTGTTTAAAATCTTCATTATTTCTAATATTATTTAAAACTTTAATTATTTCTTCTGTACTTCGGTGATTATTTTCCAGTTTATATAAAATCATATCTTGTAAATCAAAGTTAATAAAGCTTTTTACATTGGCTCCAGTAAAAGAAAATATTGACTGTGCTGTATCACCAATAACTCCAACAACTATTTCTTTTTTAGCTAAAAGATTTATTATTGCTGCCTGTACAGGATTAGTATCTTGGAATTCATCAATAAACATATATGGAAACTTTGCTCTTAAGGTTTCTCTTACTCGCGGATATTTTTCTATTAGCTGGTAACTTAAAAATAGAACATCATCATGAGTAAGAAGACCTTCCTGCCAACACATTTTTTTATATTCAATTATAGTTTCAAATTTAATTGCAGATTTACAAGGTTGTTTTATTTCCCATTTAGGATCATCATCTTCATAACGCAAAATAATACTTCTCATATCTTTTTGAACTTGAGTAAAATCAGTATCACTTCCATAATATTGGCCAGTCTCAAATATCCAATCCTTAATTATACCCATTCTGGGAAGAAATTCTTCATGGCCATCAATTTCTGCAAGATTGAGATTATATTCATCCTCCAGTAACCAGGCAAATGGTTTAATCACATTCATATATAAAAAACTATGAATAGTAGAAATTTCAACATCATCAAGAGAATTTTCTAACCTTTCTGATAAAGTATCTACTCCTATATTCGTATATGTTATACAGGCTATTTTTCGAGTCTTTTTTAATCTATTAGAATTAGCAATTATATTTTTAATATGGTTAACTAAAAATCTAGTTTTACCTGCTCCAGGTCCAGCGCAAAGTTTAAAATGTTTTTCAACCCCAATTAACTGATCACTATCTTCTAAGATTTCTGCTCTGGATAAATCCATCGTATCGCCTCTTTTATATATTCAGGAATTTCAATTTTTAGATTATCTGCAACTAATTTAAAAGCTATTTCTTGTGCTGCCTCTGCTTTACTGGTTGAATCAAGGTATCTAGCTGCTATAATATGCTTTTTTATCTCAACATCATCCAAATCCGAATTGAAAATATCTTGTTTCAGTTCTTTTTTGAACGAATTACTTTTCATTTTAACTAAGATTTTATCAATTGAAGATCCCTTTTCAGCTAATTCCATTATTGTTCCAACCTCATTTTTATTGCTCATTGATTCAGTTATTAAATCCTGATTAAAAGGATTTGCTAAAAGTAAATCATATTCAAAAGTAGAACTTTCTTTTTCTTTCTGAGAAAAAACTCTAATATGATATTCTTCATCATCATAATTACCAACTAAATCATTAGAACAAGCTTTATATTCGAAATTTTCATTAGTATCAACTGCAAAAGGATTACAAGCTTTCCACCTTGCATTCTTTTCATCTTTTTTTCTAACAGGATCTAAATCAGTAATACAGGCAATCTTTTTAATAAGTGCATTAGGGTTTTTCTCAGTATCAAATAATTTTAGAAAATGTTTGAAATATCTGCCCCCTAAATTAATTATAGAAATATGTTTATCCGTTAAATCTTTACCCATTATTTTTGCAAACTCAGGAATTAAGATTTGCTCAGATATGCCTTCTACAAAAATAATACTTTCCGCAAAAAATATGTCAGATTTTGTAACATCTAAAAATCGCTCAATATATTTTTTTGAAGCTTTATCTTCTTTTTCTTCACCAAAAACTTCTGCAGGATAGGAAATAGCAACATGTCTTTGGGTCTTATTTATAACTATAAGTTTATCTAAATCAACAGCAGCAGTAATATTTGGAGAATGAGAAGTAATAAAAGTCTGTCTTACTTTATTTTTTTGATTGTCATTTAAAAATTTCAAAAATAAATACTGCATATTCGGATGAAGATGTGCTTCTGGTTCTTCTATTGCTAAAATAGAATAAACTTTAGCATTACTGCCGAGATATACACCTGAAGCATCTTTCTGCATCTTAGCGAGTAATAAGGAAATATAAATCAAGTTATTATAACCCAGCCCATTTTGATCTGCTGGAATTTTAATACCTGTTTTATTTTCAACCATTAATTTTAAAGCGGAATAAAGTTCAGTATCCAAAATTTTTCCAGCAAACTCGGGTTTAGAATCATCAAAGGAAGCTCCTGTTCTTTCTGCATATTTAAGAATTTCTTTTTTGCCCGCTTTCATTCGTTGATGAAGTTGATTAATTAGGGGTTTAGTTCCTTCACTAAATTTATTTTTATTTTTTTTAATTTTTTCTTCCTTTTCTTTATTAGATAACTTATCATTAGTCTTGATATCATAATCCATAAAAAAATCTATTATTTCTTTTAAAAGAGTATTACTACCAGTATATAAGTCCCTCTCTACATCTCTAATCGGTGATAGAAACTGAAAATCAAATTTTTTTAAATCTGAGCTCTCAAGTGAATTTTTATGCTCAGGATTACCTACATATCTTTTATATTTATATTTTTTCAAAAATTTTCTTTCAATTTCCTTCCAATATTCATCAGGATCTTCTACAGATATATCTTTTATACTATCCATATAATTATCTATTTCTTTTTCTGGTAAATAATAATGATAGTTGATTTTTGCTTTATACGGACTCTCTAAATCAACCAACCAATCAGAAACTGTTACCAAGTCATCAGAATATTTTTCTTCATCATCTGATTCTTTTATAACTGCACTAATTTTAATTTCTGGGGGCTTTTCTTTAAGTTCTTCAATAGTTATATTTTTAGAAAAATCATTAATTGTCATAGATTTACTAGAACTTTGATCAAATAGAATAGAAAGAGCCTTTATAATTGTTGTTTTACCAGAATTGTTTTGTCCAATTAAAACATTCATCTCAGAATTAAATTTTATTTTAGTTTTCTCTTTAAAAATCCTATAATTTTCTAAGTAAAGCTCAGCAATATAAATAGTTTAACCTCCCTCAGGAAAATTGAATCTAGATTCTTTAAAAGTTTAGCAGTATAAAATTCTCCAAATTAAATGTTTTTGAAAACTGCATGGGTGAACAAAAGAACAAGTATGGCTAATTAAGTGGTGTGTAGCGGGAATTTATAGCCCTTATAGACCTCTTGTTTTATTTTATGTAATAAACTATATCTCATCAATAACCCCTTCTAAAATCGATTTTCAGCCTTTTTGGTCGGATTAAATAAACACATAAGAATGATTGTAGAGTTTTGTTTTAAATTATCGAAGTGTTTGGTTATTCTTTGTATTTATCAGGATCTATAAAAAAATCTTTCCACTTGTAATTAGATTCATTTGATTTCTTTTTGACTTTAGTTTCTTTTTTTGAGCTGCTAGAGTTATTTTTTAAAGACTTACCCTGAGATAAAACAGATTTTAGCTGATCAACGGTGTAAATTTCATCTTCTACAAGCATAGATAAGCGGTTAAAGAAAAAAGATTGATTATGTCCTCCAAGGCCACAGTGTTCAATTGTTTTTAAAACAAGATTCTTAGATACTCCCTTAAGCATGTATTCTTTTATTTTTTCTAGCTGAATATGGTTAAGTGAGGTAGAGAATGATTTTTGAAATTCCTGGTTTATTTTTTCAAGCTGGCTTTTTTTATTATTTTTTTTATTATTATTAATTTCTGTAGTAATTTCTGTTAATGTTTCGTTGGATTCAACGATTCCATTTGTTGATTTCAACGATTCCATGTTATCACTGGGAATATCCGTCTCAAATCCATTTGTTGATTTCGAAGATTCCATGCTATCACTGGTTTCGTTGATTTCAACAAATCCATTTGAGGAATCCTCTTCATTTTGAAGAAATTTCATGAATAATTCAGTGAATTTTTGTTTTTTCAGCTTATAATGAGTAGTTGGAGCACCGTTAGCTTTGATCAGTTTAGTTTCAATAATTCCTTTATCTTCTAAGCACTTTTTAGCCTGACGAATAGCATAATCACTTAAGAAATAATCTTTTTTCCATTCTTTGTTTGACTTATAGATAAATCCATCTTCTCTACTCCCTTTATCCGATAAGTAAATTATTTGAGATAGAAAAAGACCAGTATAGAGATTTTCGTCACAAAAACGGATAAAACTTTTTGGTATTGCTAATATATTTTTCTCGCCTGCAAATGATTTGATTGTCTGAAAAATTTGGCTTTGATATGTAATACTCATTTATAGTTGTCACCCCATATAGAATCTGAAAGTTATCAATATACAGCCTAATCTTATAATTGAGAAATAGATTAGTCAAAAAATTGTATGTAATTACATAATTATGCATTTACGTAAATATGCCATTACATAATTACGTAATTAAATATTTTATAAAATTCAAACAACTTAATAATATTCTTCGATAACTTCTTTTAGAGCTTCAACGAGATCATCATCAGGAGAAGAAGTTTTTCTTACTTTTTCAAAATCACTATCTTTTAATTTTTTTAATAATAGCCAACCTAATTCTATTGCATTTTGTTTACTCAGGTTCATTCTTAATTCTCTTCTGAATTTTCTTTTACAATCTTCAAAATTAGTTTCCATTTTTGGCTTAACTATAAATGAAGATCGATACGGTTCTTGTTCATCAAACCAACTATCTTCTGAAGATTCATCATTTGAATCATTTAATTTTGTATTTTGACTAAATTCATATTCAGTCTCTTTTTTATTTGTAGAGTATTTAACATCATTTTTACTTTCGTCATTCTTAGAAGAATCTTTTTCCTTTTCATCATCTTTGCTTTTCTCTCCACCTAATCTCTTTCCAATATTTTTTATTAGATCACCAGAGTTACCAGTCCTATTCTTCTTTTTCGACATACTCCATAACCTCCTTAGCCAGACTCATATAATTTTTAGCACCTCTTGCTCTACCATCATATTCAAAAACAGTCTGGTTATTGCTCTGAGCTTCTTTTAAAGTGGTATTAGTCTTAATAATAGTTTTAAAAACTTTCTTTTTGAAATACTCATTAATTTTTTCTGTCATTTCTTTATGTAAGGATAGTCGAGCATCATGCATGGTTATTAGAACACCCATTATTTCTAAATCATGATTAACCTCTTCCTGGACTTCCTCATAGGTTGATAAGAGCATTTCAATACCATATAAACCGTAGACCTCAGGCTGCATGGGAATGATAACATAATTTGAAGCACTTAAAGCATTAATAGTTAATATTCCTAAAGATGGTGGACAGTCAATTAAAATAAAGTCATAGTCCTCTTTAAGTGAGTTCGAAAAAGATCTGGCTAGTAAAGAAGCAGAACTGATTCTCCTAGCAAATTCAAGTTCGGCACCTGTAAGTTCAAATGCTGATGGAATAATATCTAAATTTTTATGTTTGGTAGTTTTAATAATGCTGCTTAGTGGAAGTTCTTTATCATTCAATACATCAAATATAGAATTCTTTTGAGCGTAGCAGTCTATCCCGAGTGTTGTTGATAAATTCATCTGTGGATCTAAGTCAATTAATAAAACCTTGTTACCTTCTTCAGATAAAGCATATCCAAGGTTATGAGTTGTAGTTGTTTTGCCAACTCCACCCTTCTGATTTACGATTGAAATTATTTTTGCCATTTTATAGCCTCCTAAATGCAATCTTATCTTATCTTTTATGCTATCATATTAATTCTATACAGACAACAAACTTCCTGCTTAAAATGAAATAAATTTTCTTTTAATAATTTATATTTCATGTATTATCACTATCACAGCAGTTTTTACAGCTATAAATTTTAGAATGATAGCTTAAATGATAAGAAAGCAACTGTGCATTTTTAGAGTTTAAATCAGAAAGACTATATCAATACTTGCAATAATACAATGCAAAATATGAAAAGATATAATTAAACAACTAAAAAATGAAGAAACTATCTTAAATTACGTAATTATGCTAATATGCTATTATGTAATTATTTATTTACGTACTTACGTAACTACGTATTTATGCTATTACATATTTTATAATATTCAGAAAACAATTCTGTTTTATAGGTATATATTATCTATTTTCCTAAAAACAGCGAACAATCAGGTGATTTTATTATGCTAATACATAATTATTTAAATATGCGATTACGTAAATACATTTTTTATAATATTATAAAAAATGTATTTACGTTAATATGCTTATATGTAATTACGCAATTATGCTATTGCATATTTTGTAATATTCAGATAATTAGTCAATATTGAGTTAATTATCAAAAGAAAACTCGGTATTGTTAATTAGTACTTAAACTAGTTTTGGTACTAATACTGACACTAATATTGAATTTAATATTAAAACAAGTGTCATCTATAGTACTTGATCAAAGATTAATTTCAATATGGATGATGACATTTAAATTATAATTGGTATTAATGGTGATAAAAGTAATAATATTCTGAAATAAATAATTATGCTTTTATGTCAGTATGCGAATACGTATTTACGTAACTATATATATTATAATATTCTGAATATTTATTATGGGGAATTTAATTTCTAAAGTTTATCTTCACAGTAATAATTAGTACTAATATTGGTACTGGTACTAATACTGACACCAGTATTAAATTAAAACTATAATTAGTTTTGTCTACAGGTATAATCCAAATATTAGTATGCGAATAGTTTAGTAGTTAAAAAATATTATAATAAAGTTAGAAAACACATAAATAATTGCGATGGAGAGAGTTTAATAAATAGTTTTATTAAATTGGGTTAGATTAGTATAACTCAGTTATTCTTCGTATTTTAGATGTTAGACGAAGTTTGACTAATTAAATGTTTTATAAGGTAGCATGTTAAAATTCTAAAGAAGATGTTGAATATTATGGAGAAAGGGATCAAAATAATCAATTTCATCATGCTAACCAACTTAACTCAAATAATAAATTTCAGGTCTTAAAATTAAAACCAGATAAAAAAACAGGTATCAGCAAAATTTTAGCAATTTGAAGGAAAATAATTATTCAATATAAAGGGAAAAAAGTCTTTATATTGAATTAATTAGTAAAGGAGATGATTTTATGGAAAAATATTCAAAAGATAATATTATCTATAATAAATACCTACCTATTATTTTTCTCACTATTGTTTTGTTATTTTCAATTAACCTTTTTGCTCAAGCTCAAGTAAAGGAAGGTGTAGGAGATTGGTTTATTAGGACAGAAGAAGATCCAATGACAGATGAAAAAGAAATGTATTTTATTTTGGCTGATGAAAAAAGTTTAGAAACTTTTGATAGAATGATAATGAAATCTATAGTTATTCGAAAAATACCAGATAGTTCTCCAGAACTTATAATAGAATGGTCAGATTATTTAGCAGACAATAACTCGATCAGATGGAGATTGGATAAAGGAGATATTAATAAGGATAACTGGACAAGTAGTGAAGGCGGTGAAGCACTTTTCTTTCCTGATTATAGAAAAGATTTAGTGGAGTTTGTAGAACAATTAATTAAATCAGAAAAAATAGCTATTGAATTAAAACCATATAATCAAAAAGCAGAAGCTGCAGTCTTTAACTTAAGTGGTTTAGGAGAAAATTTAAAACCACATTTAGAATATTTAGGTTGGGAAGAATTAAAATCAATAATTAATAAATAGAAAGATAAAAAGAAGGAAATATACCTTTAGTTATTGAGAGGAATAATTGACCATTGTAAAAGATAGATATTTATGATTTGATAAAAGAGTTATTATAAAAATATATAGAAATTTAAGCCTCTGAATTTATTCAGGGGCTTTTTAGATGTCATTTATATTAATCTTCGCAAAAGAGGCAATTAACGAATTTAGTTACAAAGACAAAAAACCCACTCCAGGGAAGGTAGTGGGTTAAAAAGTAGGGAATTATCGAGCACATAAATATATATAATAGTTGCCTCTAGTGCATCTTCAAAAGGGGATCAAATTTTTTCATTTATTCTATTTATAATAATATCAGCAGGCTATTAAAACTCCTTTAAAGACAAATTAAAAAATAATTAGATTAATAATCATCCAGTGAGTCTTTATTTTCATCAGTAACTTCTATGATTTTTCTGATATATACATTGCTTGAGTCAACAGTCCCTGGTTTTACAAACTGCTTATAGAATTCGTCATAAGCCTGGTCCTTGTTTTCCGCCCAGACCATCTTTCTTAACTGGTTATTGCCATGCTTAACAGCTGAATTATATGCTTTAATATAAAACTGCTTCACCTTAATTGTCTCCTTTTTCTTGCCGGCCTAAAAGGACCTGGACCTTCTCATTATATTCATCTCTAACATCCTGCAGCTGCTTTTGGAATTCTTTTTCCTGCTCTAACAGCGCCCGTTCTTTTTCGTTAGTTAGTTTTTCCTTCATATTCTCCATAGCAGAATCTTTATCATCAAGCTGTTTATTAAGTGACTTAATTTCACTTTCCAGCTTTTCATTCTCTTTCTGCTGTTTTTCTAACGACGATCCAAGTTCTTTTAAACGGTCCTTCATTTTAGGCAACTCTTCCAGCTGATCATCTTTGCGGTGGATCTCATATTTCAGTTCTTGTTTTTGCTCTTTAAGATTAAATATCAGTTCATCTTTAGTTTCGACAGAATTTTTCAGCTGTTCATTGTCCTTTTCTAATTCCTCTAAATCATCTTGAAGAGAAGAGATCCTTTCCGATAATAAATCCTTTTCTTCTTTAGAATCTTTTTTTAGTTCCTGACGCTTTTCTTCCAATTCATTAAATTCATTCTTTAATTCTTCTATTGTTTCATCTTTCTCTGCCAGCTGCTGAAGGTAATTATTATCTTTCTCCCTTAAAGCAACAGCCATTTTTTCTCCCATACCGGTAAATATATTGGTAATCTCTTTGGTAATAGTCTGAAGAGAGGACAGATCACCACTTAACTCAGGCACCTCATCCTTAACAGCATTGATATTGTAAAGTCCCAATAAGTGCTCTACAAAGTCACCTCGGTTGTCAAAACCACTCATATCAGCCAGTTCATTAATCTTTTCTTTAGTTTCCTTGCTTACTTTAGCACTCCAGGTTTCTGACATAATAATACCTCCTCAGGTTATTTTAATGATATTCCATCGAAACTAAATTTTTGTAGTCAAAACTTTTAATTTTTAAATATACTATAGTTTACTTAAGTTTACTTTGTAAACTAAATTATAATATAAGTTTACTAAATATTTTTACAATAGTCAATATAAATATGGAATGAGGTATAAATAACCCAAATATGATATTATAACATAGAAAAACGAACACATGTATGATAAAATAAAGGGGAGAAAGGAGCTGAACAGATATGAACCTGAAGGATAGAGGCAACAAGAAATGGACTGCTATGATGCTGATCGAACACAGAAAGCGGTTAAAAGAACTGAAGGAAAGTGAAAAGGACAGAGAAAAGCCAATTTTAGATGACCAGGAAAAAGAAGAAATAAACTATAAGCTGCAGCAGGCTGTTCAAAATAATCTGCCGGTAGAAATAAAGTATTATGAAGATAAGAGATTTAAAACAGTCTCAGGGGTGATCAAAAAAGTTAATTCAAATCGAAAAGAAATAATTATCTTAGAAAAAGGAGGTGAGCAGCAGAAGATATCTCTTAATAATCTATTAGATTTAAGACTGAAATAGAGAAATTAAATTCTGATAAAGCAAGAAGTAATATCAGCTATAATCCAATTAATCTTTAGAATCAGAGGTTTAGATGTTAGCAAATATATTTATTTTTACTTTTAAACTAAAATAAGATATAATATTAGTATATTAGTAAAAGAGGTGGTATGATGAATTATCGTCAAGATTTAAATAATTTGATTAGAAAGAATGACGGCCTTATTTTAACTAAAGAATTGAAAGAAGAAAATATCCCTCGAGAATATTTATCGATTTTTTTAGAAGAAGATAAGTTGGAGAGAATCAAAAGAGGAGTTTATACAACTCCTGATACTTTTAGTGATGAAATGTATATTATCCAGCAAAAAAATACCAGGTTAATTTATTCTCATGAAACAGCTCTTTATCTACATGATTTAAGTGATAGAGATCCTCTAGAATATACAGCAACTGTTCCGTATGGTTATCATAATCCTTATTTAAAAGACGAGAATATCAAAGTTCACACAGTTAAAAAAGAACTTCATTTATTAGGGGTCATGGAAAAGGAAACTATCTACGGCAGGAAGATTAAAGTATATAATAAAGAAAGAACTATCTGTGATATTTTAAAAGATCGCAATAACATGAATATTTCAACGGTGAATGGAGCTATTAGAAAATATTTAACTGGTAAAGATAAGGATATTCATTTACTTTTAGATTATGGAGACGAGTTAAAAATCAGTAGTGTCTTAAGAAAATATTTGGAGATGTTTGTATGAAAAACTTAATGCAATTAAAAGATTTAATTAAGAATTTGGCCAAAGAAAAAAAATTAATAGCCAGGTGCTTTTAAGAAATTACATGATGCAGCGATTATTATTAAAAATTGCTAATTCTGATTATAAAAATAATTTTATTCTTAAAGGTGGTATGCTGGTTGCTGATCTAGTAGGTATTGAATCAAGAAGTACAGTAGATATGGATCTAACTATGAAATCTTTTAGCCTAAGCAAAGACAATATTACAGAAGTTTTCACAGAAATATTTTCAACCAAAACTGAAGATGGAATTGAATTCAAACTAAAACAGGTAGATAGTATAAGAGAAGAATCTGAGTATAAAGGGTTTAGACTAACTATACTAGCATTAATGGGTAAAGCAAGAATTCCTTTGAAAATAGATTTAACAACAGGAGATAAGCTCACCCCATCTGAAATCAATTACAGATATCAGTTATTATTTGAAGATGAGAAAATTGAGATTTTATCTTATAATTTAGAAACTCTACTGGCGGAAAAATTAGAAACTATTGTTAGCAGATCAAAAACAAATACTAGAATGCGTGATTTTTATGATGTTTATATTTTAGCTTTGGAGTTTAAAGAAAAGATAAATACAGAATTATTAGCAGCTGCTTTAACTGAAACTTCTAAAAATCGTAAGACTTATAAGGCTATTAAAAATGGTAAGGAAATACTCATTGAAGTTTTCAAAAGTGAAATTATTTTAGACCATTGGAATAGGTATAGGAAAAAATTTAAATATGCAGAAGAAATTGAGCTTTCAAATCTGGAAGAACAGATAATTAAGTTGTGGAATGAAATTGAAGATAATGGTATTTAAAATAAAAAAAACTGGATAAATTAAAATAACTCTAATTTAATTAAACCCCCAATATTATCTTGATAAGATTTTATAACTCAAGATTTATTGAGGGTTTTATTATTTTATTTTTCTGCTATTTTTTCTTTGCAGCTGCCACAAATAGTTCTTCCTTCAAACTCAATAACATCATCAGCACTGTTACAAAAAATACAAGCAGGTTCATATTTACTTAAAATTATCTTATCGCCATCAACAAAAATCTCCATAGGATCCTTTTTACTAATATTCATTGTTTTTCTAAGTTCAATTGGAATAACCATCCTACCAAGGTCATCAATTTTTCTAACAATACCTGTAGATTTCATTAATTATCATCTCCTTAACTAAATTTGTTATTACTATAGTTCACGAAAAGAAAAATATTTCCTTTATTTTCTTTAAAATATATATTATTTACTTTTATGTAATAAAAATAAATTATACCCTTATATTCTTACTAATAAGGGCTTTCAAATCGCAAAAAGTTTTTCTTTTGTCGGGGAATTGGTAAGCTTTTTATTTCTAATCGTTGTTCATTTCTGAAATATTACTATTAATCATCAAATTTTATTCCAACATCCGGTCTATCTATGCTACATTTAGGACAAAACTTTTTCAGGTTTTTATTACCTGGATCACCGAAGTTATTATAGATAGACTGAAATTGAGTTCCAATTCTGAAATAAGGTTGTTCAAATGAAATGTTACTAAATAAATTTTTCCTGAAGCAAAATAAAAAGCTTAAAAATGTAACCTTTTTCAAAGCCTAATTTTTCTTCATAAATAGAATTAAATTTTTTTATTAATAAGCAAATAAAAAAGATCTATATAATACTATTATGCAAAAACTACACACCCTTTTATTATATTGTGGATAACTTTTTTAGTAAAAAATATAATCAAATGATATTTTAAAATTATGTGTGAAGGTTTATAAGAAAGTTAAGATAAATTAGCAAAAGTATTAATACGGGGCAATACCTAATAATCTGAATCAATTTATTATGATTAGCATACTAAACTGTCAGCTCCGCTGCATCAAGCCAGCAAAATTGAAGAATATATATTTTTTTAATTAAGTTAAAAAACCAAAATATATAAAAAGAACTTAACTCAATATTCTTATTCAGAAAGCCTATCATATTTTTCTAAAAGATCTTCAATTGCTTCCTGCATATATTGGGCTATTGGCACTCTCGTATCGTCAGATAACTTTTTTATTTTTTCATAAGCTTCTTCTGTTACATAAGTGGTAAATCGCTTTTTAGACATACTATCAACTCCTGGAAAAAGCATAACATACAATAAAATGTTTGACAATGTCATAACTTTATGATATCTTATGACTATAGAGAAATAATCTGTTCGAAAATACGGTGTATATTTAAATAAGTTTTCAGTTTTTGAAAAAGGAACTCTCAAAAATGGAGAGAGTATAAGCATTCTTTCTATGCTATCAGGGCTTATAGCTCTGTAAAGATACTAAAAATAATTTTTTAATTTTAAATTAATAGAGTAGTATCATGAAAGATCGCTAATCCAAGTCAAAATTATTTAATTTATAGAAGGAGGCAGGTATGAAACTAAAGGTAAGGGTAGAAACTCATCAAATAACTAAAAGTCATAAATTATATGAATTTTGTGATAGAAAATGCTATGAAAGTAAAAATTTATATAATGAAGTTAACTATATTTTGAGACAAAGGTTTACTAACCAAAAAGAATTCAATAAAAATAAATTCACCTCGAACTATTATGATCTTATAAAAGAATTTAAAAATTGTGATGCTTCAGAACATCTAACTAATCAGTTTTATGAACCAATTTTAAAATTACTGGGAGAGGATTGGAAATCATTTTTTAAAACAATAAAAGATTGGAAAGAAAATAAGAATAAGTATAAAGGCCGGCCCAATTTACCAGGTTATGCTCCAACAGGGGAAACCGGAAGAAAAATAGCTATTAATAGAAAGATATATAGAAGAAAAGATGGTAAATTTAAATTTGCGGGAGAACCAGTAGATTTCAAGCCACAAACTGAAAATAAATTAAAACAGGCTAGAATAGTACCAAAACCTAATGGTAAAAATGTTGAATATTACAATCTAGAAATAGTTTATGATAAAGAAGTACCAGAAACAAATGAAAAACGAGAAAATATTGCTGGTATTGATTTTGGCCAAGATAGGTTAGCTTCAGTAGTTAATAATATAGGAGAAAAACCCTTTGCAATTAATGGCAAGCCTATTAATAGTATAAATGCCTATTTTAATAAAAAAAGAGCTAAATATATGTCTTATGTAGATAATAGAGGAACAAGTAATAAAATAAAAAAATTAACTAGAAAAAGAAATAATAAGATAAAATACTTTTTTCATAATGTCAGTAAGTATATTGTAGACTGGTGTGATGAGAACGATATAGACACTTTAGTGATTGGCAAAAACAAAAATTGGAAAAATGAAAGTAATATGGGTAAAAAGAATAATCAAAATTGGATCTCAATACCACATAATATGTTAGTAGAACAAATAGAATATAAGTGTGAAGATATTGGAATTGAGGTCTTAAGGCAAGAAGAAAGCTATACATCTAAGGCTAGTTTTTTAGATAAAGATAAAATTCCAGTATATAAATCTGGAGAAAAAAATGCTTATGAATTTAGTGGAAAGCGAATAAAAAGAGGACTTTATAAGGCGAGTGATGGGACAATAATTCATGCTGATTTAAATGGAGCCTACAATATAGTAAGAAAAAAATTAGGCAATGTATTTAATAAAAAAATATATTTACATCCTGAAATAATTAATATAAATAACTAGAAATAATTTATAGCTGCTCATTTGAGCAGCTATTTTTACTTTAATTAATTTTTATTACCTATAATTAATTTTTCTTTAAGATCTCCCATTATAGTTTCTAATTCAATATAATTTTCTTTGAAATCAGAATAAAGACCAAAATAGTATTTGTCATCACGAGTTGTAAATAATTTTTTGAAGCCTTTAGTTATCCTTGGTCTTTTAAAAATAAAGATAACATTTTCAACTAAATTATTTTTATAAACTGTAACTGCTTTTTTATATCTCCTGTAGCTATTATTGAAATCAAATTCTAAAAAATATCTAGTACCATTGTATTCAAATTTTCCATCAGGAACTAATGAAAAATCTTCTCTATCTCTATTTAATAAAGTTCGACTCTTCCAAAAATCAACACCTAATTTCTCTAGCTTTAATCTTACTTTGATTAATTCTAGATCATGTAATATGGTTCTTACATCGATTCCGTCTGCGACCTTATAATTATTAAGTTCTAAATCAGAAAGTATAGTATTATCTTTTTGATATCCACCTCTAAATACTTCTTTTTTCATATCCAAAACTAATTTAGCCTTTTTAGTAGCTGCTAATAACTTAGCATTTTTTCTAGCAGGATGAAACTCTTTTTTTAGATAATTAGCATTTATAAGTTGAGCCAGGCGGTTATCAATATAAGAATTACCTCTATTCTCCCATATGTATTTTTTTATTGTTTCCCTTTCTAAAAAGTTCTCTTCAAAAAGATATTTAAATAAAACTAAATCATTTTCAACTATTCTTAGCATTTTATCACCCTAAATTTCCCTTTTTATAACTAATATATTTTTCCAGATCTTTTGTGGCATCCTTTTTTTTGTTTTTTTCTATAGGTCTATAAGTTATAAAAATCTCCTTTTCAAAATCTTTATATTTTGCTACAGCATATTTTTTCTTCCATTCTGGACCAGATAATTCAGGAATAAATATTTCTTCTATTAAATCAGATAAATCATGGAAAACCGAATTTTTTGTAGTTATATAAATAATTCTTTTAAAATCAATTTTATCAACTTTATCAAACTTCATAAAATCATCTCTGTATTTTTTCTCTCCTTTAAATTTTGTTTCTAATTCAACAGCATAATTATTACTATCAATTTTAAACGTAGCATTGGGATTTTTAGCATATTCATTATAATACATAGTATTTCTTCTCCAATGATCAACTCCTAAATCTTCCATCATAAATCTTAACTCAGTAAGTTTGATATCTTCCAGAATTGTATTAAAATTAATATCCTTTTTAAGATTGTACTTTTCAGGATTGTTATATCCAACTAAACTATTACCATTCAATATAACTTCCTCTTTTAATTCTTCATATTTTAATTTATAAACTATTAAAGCTTTTTTAGTCGGGAAAATATAATTTCTATGACTAAGTGGATCCCCTATATACTTAATATATCCTTCCTTTCTTAGATCTGCTAATCTTCTTCTATAGGAACTTTCTTCATAATTTCTTCCTAAATATTTTTTTACAATATCAATATGTATAAATTTTTCTTCCATCAAATATTTAAATAAGATTAAATCATTTTTAGTTATTCTAAGCATTAACTCACCCTTTTTTAGGTATTTTAAATCTAATAATCATTAACATAATAAATATTTTATTTCATTTTTGATCATTAAACTCCACCAGCAGCGGCAACAATTAATCATCTGCTTTTATTAAAAAGCCCCCTTCGACTCCAGACCTCAGCCAACCATAAGAGTTTAGCTCGTTGGGTGGGTGAGGTCTGGAGTAAATCATCTGCGCAGCAGTGATTTAGAATGGTGGGGCTTAAAAGCAGATGATGGCTGTTATATAAACAAAGCCGCTGCTGGTGGAGTGACTATTATATAGAACATATTATAACACAATAAACATGAAAACAGTAACACTCATAAATGTGGCCTCTCTTTTACATCTCTTTGTTGCAATTAAACATGAACTATTATTTGCTAAATTTGATTGTTTTATTAACTAGAAATAAGTTTTTAATATCTATTTTTATGATTCAATGATAAAGAATAAATATATTATGTTATTTAATAAATTAAACAAATAATGAAGGTGGATCTTTATAATTTGAAATATAATTTTTGCTTTGAAATGTTTTCTTAAATTGCAATGTTAAATTGAACTAATTTCAAAGATATAAATTTAGGGGTAATTTAAATCCAAAAATCAGTAAATCCAGAGTAACAACTAATTTACTATTAAATATTTATTACCTTCATCTTTAAGAAAAAATTAGACATTGGCAACATATAAAGGCGATTTTTCTAATGAGTATCAATATTAAGTATCAAGTATCATAGTCAATACTTAATAAACAGTATTAATAATGATTGTTAAGTATTATTATTAAGTATCATACTTGATACTAACGAGTTAGACTGAGGTTTATACTAACGAATAATGCTAACGATTACTTTAATAGGTTAATTATTGATTCTAACAATTTTGAATTGCTGGTGATAATAGACTAACGATATAAAGTACAGCAAATATTAATGGTATAAATGTTTTTTGCAAATTAAAATTATTCAATTTTTAATAGTTTTACTAAATCTGAATAAATGCTGGAAGTCTATCAGGTAAATTTAATTTGATAGATTTTTCTGGTTATTACAAAGCCCAGCGGCAGCAGTAGAGCAAGCTGTAAGACTGGTAATACTGCAATGGAAGTGCCATAAACAAGCGGCATATTTTCCTGGTATCCCCAGCGATCTAAGTGCAGAGCATGCACTTCAAAATAAAAGGCAACTAAAACTGAGTAAAGAAGAGAAATTATTAAATCTTTTCTTTCCCAGTGCTCCAGAAACCAGTTACTACGGTGATTGACAAAGGCTAAAATCAAAAAAAGGCCTAAAGCAATCAGAAGATCGCCAAAAGTTGCCTGGATCATTAAGATCTGGTGCTCTATAGAACCCTGACCCTCCATTGTATAAAAAATACCACAGGCAGTATATTCCCAGATTCCGTGAAATATAAGTTCTACTATAGAAAAAATTGAAATTAATTTGATTGTTTTTGACAAAATTTTTTCCTCCTATCAAATTTTGTAAAATATATACTAGTCCCGGTCAAAATCTCAATTTTAGAAAAAAAACCTCAGTTAATTTCAGATTTTGGATCTTTAAAATTAACTGAGGTTATTATCTATTAATTAGTTTTCATATTTAATTGGAATATAAATTCCATTATTAATAAATTTAAAATTTAAGCAGTTTGGCATTAATAGCAACAATAACAGTACTCATAGACATCAGTACAGCACCTACTGCAGGAGAAATCATAATTCCATAACCTGCTAGAACTCCGGCGGCTAAGGGAATCGCAAAGGCATTATAACCGGTAGCCCAGAATAAATTCTGAATCATCTTTTTAAAGGTTAAACTGCCAAAGTTAATCAGCTGTACTACGTCTTTAGGATCACTTTCAACTAAAATAATATCAGCAGTCTCAGCAGCTACATCTGTACCGGAACCGATTGCAATTCCGATATCTGCTCTGGCAAGAGCTGGAGCATCATTGACTCCATCACCTGTCATTGCTACAAAAGCTCCCTCATTCTGCAGTTCTCTAACCTTCTTTTCTTTCTCGTCAGGTAGAATTTCGGCAAAGTAGTCAGTTAAGCCCAATTCTTTGCTGACATAGGCAGCTGTTTTTTGATTATCACCGGTCAGCATTTTAACTTTAATACCTTTATCTTTAAGTTCTTGAACTGCCTCATAGGAACTTTCTCTAATCTTATCGGCCAGTCTAAGCATACCAATAACCTGATCTTTAATTACTAAAAAGACCTCTGTAAATGGACCTTCTTTTAAAGCAGAATCCGGTATTTCTAAATTATTTTCTTCAAGATAACCGGGTGAAACTACAAACATTTCCTGACCATCAAGTCTCGCTTTAACTCCTTTTCCTTTCATTATCTCAAAATCCTGAACACTATCTATCTTTAGATTTTCCTCTTCTGCCTTAGCCACAATTCCGGCCGCTATTGGATGTTCTGATTCCTGCTCCAGTGCTGAAGCTATTTTCAGGACTTTTTCTCTATCATAATCAGCCGCAAAAATCTCTATATCCTGCACCCCAAATTCTCCTTTAGTCAGGGTTCCTGTTTTATCAAATAAAACTGTATCTATTTTGCGTGCATTCTCAAAAGCTGTTCTATTTCTAATCAAAAGACCATTTTTGGCAGATAAAGTTGTAGAAACCGCAACTACCAGTGGAATGGCAAGACCAAGAGCATGGGGACAGGTAATAACCATTACAGTCGCCATTCTTTCAATAGCAAAAGCAAGGTCACCGCTAATCCCATACCAGACCCCAAAAGTAGTTACTCCGGCAGTAATTGCGATTAGTGTCAGCCAGAAAGCAGCTCTGTCGGCAAAGCCCTGGGTTTTTGATTTGGCTGCCTGTGATTCTTTAACCATATTAATAACCTGTGATAGATAACTATCTTCACCGGCCTTTTCAATCTTTATTTTAATTGAACTATCACCATTTACTGAACCACCAATAACCTCATCATCAATTTCTTTTTTTACCGGTTCAGATTCTCCGGTCAGCATTGACTCGTTAATATAACTATTACCTTCGAAGATAATTCCATCTGCCGGAATTTTTTCACCGGGTTTAATTAGCACTTTATCTTCTTTTTGAAGTTCTTTAATTGGAGTGTCCTTAACCTCACCATCAACCAGCTTATGAGCTGTATCGGGCATCAATTTGGCCAGTTCTTCTAAAGCCCGGGAAGCACCCATAACCGATCTCATTTCTATCCAGTGTCCGAGTAACATAATCACAATTAAAGTTGCCAGTTCCCAGAAAAAGAATCTACCCTCAAGTCCAAATACAACAGCAGTACTATAAAAATAGGCAACAGAGATAGCAAGAGCAATTAAAGTCATCATACCCGGATTTTTATCTGAAAGTTCGTCTTTTAAACCACTTAAAAAAGGCCAGCCTCCGTAGAAAAATATAATTGTAGAAAGCAAAAATAAAACATATATACTTCCAGGAAAATCAAAACTGTAGTTAAAAAACCCCTGGAGCATTGGAGAAAGAATCAAAATGGGTATAGTTAGAACCAGTGAAATTTTAAAGCGCTTTTTAAAGTCGTTTAACATTTTTTGATGACCATCATGATGTTCCATTATTATCACTCCTATTATCTTATTATGTTCTCTTTGTAAAATTATATCAATTTGATAATTTTTTTCAACTTTTTTTCCTGCTGCCGGAGCATTACATTAATTCTATCAGCTTTGATTTTACTTCATTATTAAATATCAGTTTTTATTTAACAAGAACTAAAAACTATCCCTAAATAGAGGCAGGGATAGTCTCAAAAATATCTGCTATTTTTATTTCAAGTCATTCAATATTTTATCCAATTCTTCTTTGCTAATTTCTCCTTTAGCATAACGTTCTCTGGCAATATTAACAGCGGAATCTTCTTTTTGGTAATTATTCTTTATTTGCCGATAATTATTATCCCTGCCGGTATTATCATTCTTATTGCTTATATTTTTAACTAAATAGACTATCCCCACTATAATTAAAGCCCAGAATACTATCATTAGAATACCACCCAAAAAACCGCCACCAGAGAAACCATTCATCCCAAATCCATTCATTCCCCATCCATGACCAAAACCGCCCATCATAATTATTCCTCCTTTGAATGTTCTTCTGCTAATTCAATTATTTTTTCCAGATTACCATGCCAGTTATGATACCAGATCTCACCTGTTATTGCATTTACACTTAACATTCCACTTGCTTTATCGTCTCTAAAGGTATGAAATGTATAATAGCCATAAAATTCGTGACCTTCATTATCCACCTTTATCTCCCGGTTATTTCTGGCCAGATATTGTCTGGCATTTTCTAAGGCATTCTGACGTGAAATTTGATTATAATTATTATAGTCATAGTGTATATAATCACGATTTGTACCCCTCCAGCTTCTAACCTGCCCCATTCCGTATTTCCGGTTCCAGATCATATTTGGCCCCGGTTCTGGCTGAAATCGACCGCTGTTCGGGTTGAAAAGAAGCTCAAAGGCTCCCTTTCCACTTTCTTTTTCCACAACAGAAATATAATAGGGGCTATTGCTAAAAATAAAGATATCAGCTGCCTGATAATTATTTCCAAATTGCCTGCTCACAAATTCCTGCACATAATTTATTAATTCCTGATCAGTTCTTACTCTCTGATTGGCTGAAAAAGAATTGAAATAATTAGTTCTATTTTGATTTAGGAAAAAATAAGTCCCCGCTATTCCAATAAGCACTAATAAAATAATTAGTACTATAGAGGTATTTCTACTAATTTTCATTTAGTCATCACTTCCTATCATTTGGCTGTGATTTAAAGATATACTGTCAATAACTAAAAACATTAGGAATTAACCCGACACTGAAGCTGAAAACTTTCTCTGCTCACAGTGCCAGGTTGATTCTGACTAGTTCTTCAGTTCCATAACTTCAACCAGATTACCATGCCAGTCATGTGACCAGACTTCTCCTGAATATGAATTGATACTTACAATCCCTACAGTTTGGTTGTTATTCTCAACATAAAAGGAATAGTAACCTGCAAATTCATAACCATCAGCTTTAACATTTAAACCACTGGCTGCGGCAAAGTCTTTTGCATTTTCCAGAGCCTGTTCTCTATTGATTTTTTGACCTTTTATTCTATTATTCCAGCCCATCATAAATCCCATACCATAATTTTCATTCCACATCATATTGGGACCATACTCCGGATAAATTATTCGGCGGGCAGGGTCAAACATTAATTCAAAAGCAGTCTGATCTTTATTTTTTTCCTTAACTATCAGATAATAGGGACTGTTACTGTAGACTGCCATTTCCATTATTTCAAATTGACTGCCGTAACGTTCTGCTACTAATTTTTGCGCCATATTTACTACTTCATCTCTATTCATATTTAGATCACTATAATGGTAATTTCTATTATTTTCACTCGGTCCATAATCATTCATAAACTGATTATAGTTATTCATCATGCCAGGATAAGCATTTTGGCTGCCATAGTTATTAAAGCCCATCATGCCGTAGCCCATCATTGTACCCATCATCTGATTAAATTGGTGACCAATTGAATTATTCCAGCCTTTATTAAAATCACTGCCGTTACCCATCATTCCCTGTTGATATTGGTCATCATCCATCATTTCCTGTTCATATTGATCATCATTCATCATTCCAGATCCCTGCTCATAGTTATTGTCATGCCCATCATTATTGCCACCACCGTGTGCCATAATTGCTGAAGAGAGAGTAAAAACAAAAGTTAGTGCCAGAAACAACGCAATATATTTTTTATTAAACATTATTATTAACCTCCTGTTGTCTTAAATTCTATTTAAAGTTTAGAAATAACCCTTTCAAGTCTGTCAGATACCTCATCAGCTATTGGTTCTAACTGTTCATTATGGGTAATTCCAAGCGCTTTACTGGCATCTATTGCTGCTGCAATGGTATCTCCTTCATCATTTTGATAGACAATTACATTACAGGGTAGTAATAATCCCAGCTCGGTCTCCTTTTTTAAAGCTTCAAAAGCAAAGTTAGGATTACAGGCGCCCAGAATCAAATATTTATTAAAATCCTTATCCAATTTTTCTTTTACAGTCTTTTTAACATCAATTTCAGTTAGAACTCCAAATCCTTCTTTTTTAAGCGCAGCTTTCATCTTTTCAACTGTTTCGTCAAAACTCATATCAACTTTTTTACTAAAACTATAGTTACTCATCATAAACCTCCTTAGATTTTTTGAATCACCTTTATTTTTACCCATTTCTTTCAAAACACCTACATTTTAATAAAACTAGACTATTGTATTATATACCCTAATGGGGTATATTTTTATTAAAAAAATTTTACTTAATCTAAATTTCTTTTTATTTCTTTAAACTCTTCTTCTGTCAATTCCCCGGCTGCATATCTCTTTCTTGCAATTTTTAAGGCCTGATCATCATTATTATCATAAATTATTTTGTTACGATTGTGTTCTGGATTCTGGCCGCTGTTAACAAAGCCGGAACCATCTTTTTGATGACCAGAGTGATATGGCCGCTGATTATGATTGCGATTGTTGTGGTGTGAGTTAAAATATCCACTTTCTCTACCGAGATAATAAATAACTGCTATAATTAAAACAACCCATAAAATCATCACAATTTAGCCTCCTTTAATTTTTGCAGGACAATTTAACATCTCCTCGTCAACTGCTTAACCACAGTATAATATTAAAATATGAAGGAAATATGAATTTTTATAATTTAATCAAAATACCATGTAGGGGTATATAAAGTTTAAAATTTTTACTGTTTTTAAGTCTATATATAGAATAGCACTTCTGAATTCCTATTATTAGTAAATAGTTTACATTTAAATTAGCGTCTGTTCAATATCTTTATGGGATGTTACAATAGATTATTTAATCTAATACATTAATTTTATAAACAATATATTTACAAAATACTTGACGTTACAGTTATGAAGATAATTATTAATTTTGCTGATTTAAACCGGATTCAAGCGGCAGAAAGCCGTCAAAAGTCAGAATATTGGTTAATGAAATGAATAATAAAAAAAAATTAAAAACCCCTAAAATTGATAGGGGTGTTAAATTATTAAAATCAATTTGACTTTTTACTTACCGAATTCAAGTTAAAATAAAAAGAGAGCAGTATACTTTTTATAATCACCGCTCTCAGCCATCTATCATATTAAATTACTAAGCAACTAAATCAAAATAATTAATAATTATTACTTCCACAGCATTTTCTCTATAATTATCAATAATCTTTTCAATTTCTAAAGCAACTTTATGCTCTAAATAATATTCACCACATTGTTTACAAACATTACCAGGAACATTTTTAATAATAATAATGAAATTATCAAGATCAACAATATGATTTACATTTCCTTTTTCTAAATCACCTTTGCACATCAAGCATTTTTTCATACTGCTTCTCCTCCAATTTTAAAAATTATCTTTCAAGATTTCTTCATCTATGTTAACTTCTATTGATTTTTTCAGATTCTAATAATTGAATTATTCTATATATTATGCCCTTAACAATAAATTTAATTAATGATTAGATATCTCAAGATGTATAAAAAAGGGGCTTAAATCTTAGAAAGTTTTTATTTTCCCGGCTAAACTAGTCAGCTTTTCATTTCTAGAAACCGTTTATTCTTCGTATTTTTAATATTCATCAAGTTTTACTCCAACATCAGGTTTATCTATGCTGCAGTTAGGGCAGAACCATTTTAATTCTTTAATATTTGGAGCATCAGGGTTATCATAAATAGTCTGGATCGGAATAAAGTTTCTATTCTCGGGTATATGTTTTCTTGTGGCTATATTCCACTCCATAGCAGACAAAGATGAACCACATGCTTTGCATTGAAATTTCATATTCTAAAAACTCCTGTCGTTTGTAGATTGTGTTTATTATAAATTTATAATGATAACTGCTATTAGAATATCAATTTTTATTGCACTTTACAATAATTTCTTTTAATATCTTCAACTTTGGATTTAGCTTTCTCCCATCATATTTATTAATATTTTTGAAAAAAGAAATTATATTGCTTCTCAAAACCTATACCTTTAGAAACTCTTTTATTAGTAGAACTTTAAACCACTAATAAAGCCAATGATAGCAGTGAATCTAACCTGCTATTTTCTTTTTGTTAAATTCGTATCAAAAGGTGTTAAATAAAATTTTGAGATATTCCAAAATAGCCATGTACCTTTTGAAACTTTTATGATATACTATAACTAATAATTGGAAATAGAGGTGGAATAATATGAGTGGTAGAAAATATGGTTACATTAGAGTTTCCAGTAAAGAACAGAATCCTGCCAGGCAGGAAGATGCACTTTTAAAAGCCGGAGTTGAAAAAGATTATATTTTTATGGACAAAATGAGTGGAAAAGATTTTGATAGGCCTGAGTATCAATTAATAAAAAGATTGCTCAAAGAAGATGATGTTTTATTCATTAAAGATTTAGATCGCCTGGGAAGAAATCATAGAAAGATTAAAGAGGAATGGAAAGAAATCACAATGGATATCGGTGCGGACATAGTTGTCTTGGATATGGACTTATTAGATACCAGAAAGTTTAAAAATGGAATGGAAGAACTAATTTCTAATATTGTTTTGGAGCTACTCTCGTATATGGCTGAAAAAGAAAGAGAAAAAATC
Source organism: Halanaerobium sehlinense (assembly GCF_055379485.1). Classification (NCBI taxonomy): domain Bacteria; kingdom Bacillati; phylum Bacillota; class Clostridia; order Halanaerobiales; family Halanaerobiaceae; genus Halanaerobium; species Halanaerobium sehlinense. The sequence continues at coordinate 12,381 of NZ_AP042443.1, read as the reverse complement.
AATAAAAGACAGGCTGAAGGTATAAAAAAAGCTCGCCAAAATGGAATCCATCTTGGCAGGCCTAAGATTGAAATAGATGATTTTGAATATTATTATGATCAGGTTTACAACAAAGAAGAAATGACTGCTGTCGAAGCTATGGAAGAACTGGATGTTAGTAAGAGTACATTTTATAGAAGAAAAAGTGAGTATGAAAAACATTTCAAACAGCAGAGCTTTTAAATAAATTTTTATAAGATTATTATTAAAAAAATTTTTAACTAAATGCGATAACTTTCTTGACAAATACCGCTAATGTAGGAATTCTATTGTCAAATTTATTGATAAATACTATAACAGAATACCACCAGCAATTTACCATAGAAATATTTTAAACAACTTAGTTTCAGGACTTTTTCTCTATCATAATTATCTGCAAAAACTTCTATATCCTGGACTCCAAATTTACCTTCAGTTAGAGTACCTGTTTTATCAAAAAGAACAGTATCTATTTTGCGGGCATTCTCAAAGGCCGTCCGATTTCTGATCAAAAGACCATTTTTGGCAGAAAGTGTTGTCGAAACAACAACCACAAGTGGAATAGCAAGACCAAGAGCATGAGGACAGGTAATAACCATTACAGTTGCCATCCTCTCAATAGCAAAGGCTAAATCGCCTCTAATTCCATACCAGACAGCAAAAGTGGCCACTCCGGCGGTAATGGCAATTAAAGTCAGCCAGAAAGCTGCTCGATCGGCAAAATTCTGAGTTTTCGATTAGCCGCTTGAGATTCCTTAACCAGATCTATAACCTGAGACAGATAACTCTCATCTCCTGCTTTTTCAATTTTAATTTTAATTGAGCTGTCACCATTAACAGAACCACCTATTATTTCATCATCAACTTTTCTTTCAACCGGTTCTGATTCTCCGATTAACATTGACTCATCTATATAGGAATCTCCCTCGTAGATTTACTCCACCTACCGGGACTTTTTCTCCCGGTTTAACTAAAACCTGATCTCCTTTTTTTAACTCTTTTATTTTAATTTCTGTAACTTCTCCATCTACAATTTTTATGAGCCTGATCCGGCATTAATTTAGCCAGTTCTTCTAAAGCATTAGAGGCTCCCATAACCGAGCGCATTTCAATCCAGTGACCTAAAAGCATAATTACAATTAAAGTCATCATGCCCGGATTTTTATCAGCTAACTCATTTTTCATTCCACTTAAAAATGGCCAGCCACCATAAAAGAAAATTACTGTAGAAAGTGCAAATAAAACATATTTACTGCCTGGAAAATCAAGACTGTATCCCAAAAAATTCTGAATCAAAGGTGAAAGCACTAAAATAGGTACTGTGATCACTAAAGATATTTTAAATCGTTTCTTAAAATCATCTAGCATTTTTTAATGATCCATTTTTGTACCTCCTTTTATAACTACACACTATCAAAATGTCCATATTTATAAATATATTCAAACATTTTGATATTTTGTAATTTGAGTATATCACTATAATTAAATTTATATAAATTACATTCAGGACAAATTATGTCAAGTAGATTTCGGATATAATATAGGCCATAAGTATCTATCTACCTGATAGTACTATATTATTTAACTCGGATCCTAAAACTGCTAACTTTTACAGCATATAAGAAATATCGGAAGCTAAAGTTGGATAAGAAAATATCATTTTCTTGATTTCTGTCACCCTCATCTCTGTTTTTATAAACACTGCAAACAGGTTAATTATTTCTTCAGCATTTGGGCCAATTAAATGAGCACCTAAAATGGTCTTAGTTTCTTTATCTATAATAGTTTTAAAAGCATACTCCGGCGCCTGCAGTCGGCGTGCATTAAACCAATTTTCAGCCTCTTTATAATTAACACGGTAATTATAACCTCCTGCTTTCGCTGCTGCTTCAGTTAATCCTACCGAAGCCATTGTAGGTAGAGTAAAAACTACAGTAGGCATAGGAGGATACTCCACTATTTTTTGCTCTGCTTTAATTATATTACTGGCAGCTGTATATCCTTCCAGAACTCCAACAGGGGTCAGAGGTAGTCCCGGAGAGTCAGCGGCATCTCCTGCAGCATAAACTCTAGGATTAGTTGTGCTCTGAAGATACTCATTAACTTCAATTCCTTTTTTAGTATAAGAGATATTAGCTTTTTCTAAATCCAGATCAAAGATTTTAGGAGGTCTTCCGGCTGAATTAATCACCATTTCCGCCTCAAAAAATTCAAATTCTCCGTTTGTTTCTCCTTTTACTTGATAACCCTGTTCTAACTTCTCTATCCCGCAGACTTCTACCTCCAGAACGAGATTAATTCCCAGTTCTTCAGTGGCCTTAACCAGGTGGTCAACAATATCCTGCTCAAAGTTTTTCAATGGAGCTTGACTGCGGTGGACAATTGTCACTTCAGCACCACAGCGAGCAGCTATATGAGCAAATTCAAAGGCAATATAACCACCTCCAATAAAAAGTAGAGACTCCGGCATTTCCTTCATATTAAGAAAGTCTGTGCTGGTCTGCGCATACTCTGCTCCTAGAAAATCAAGTTCTCTCGGTTTGGCACCGGTAGCAATCGCAATTTTATCAGCTCTGATCTTTTCCTGCCCAACCTGAAGAGTGTATTCAGAGAGAAAACGAGCATTTTCATGATACATAGCTATTCCCTTGTTCTCATAACCAGCCTCGATCTTCGGTGGCATTTCATCTACAAATTTCTGCTTAAATTCCATCACATCTTCCCAATTTATTTCAGGCACCTGGTTAATTCCTTTACCCAGAAGGTGGTCAGCATGGTAGTGAGCCTCAGTCGGCCCAATTAATACCTTTTTGGGGTCACAGCCCCGAAGAGCACAGGTTCCACCATAAGGTAGTTCATCAGTAATAGCTACCTTTAGACCTTTAGCCGCTGCTTTCTGAGCAATACTCATCCCCGCCATCCCTGAACCAATAACAAATAGATCGTAATTTTTCATAAATAATCTCCCCCTTATTCAGTTTACTAAGTTTATTAAATTTAATATTTAAACTCTGATCAGTTTAGAAATTATTTTAATTAGAATATCTTGCTATTTCATCAGCCAGCGCCCGATGACAGCATTTACCAGTCGGATTTTCAGTTAAACAATTTCCTGTAATTGATTTCCCGGTATATTTTCTGATTTCAGCAGTAGTTTTATAACCTTTATCAACTGCTTCCTTTATTTCTCCTCTGGTTAAATTAGAACAATAACAGATTGGAACCTTATCATCTTCTAAATCTTTATACCAAACTGCTACTTTTAAATCTTCTTTACTGTAGTAAATCGTTCCAGAACTATTGAAATAGGCAACTTCGCAATCAGAATTTAAACATATTTGATAAGATCCATTCTTTTCAACTTCTTCCTCAACCAGACTTTCTACTGTTACTACATTAACTTTTTTTCCTTTTGTTCCGCATTGTGGACATGATATCTCTTCCATTTGCCTTTCCTCCCCTTAAAATGCTATACTTTCATTATAAACCATGTAGTATGGTACAGAGTCAAGGATTTAATGAATTTTTCTTGTCAATATTATAAACTTTTTGGAATATAAGAGTTGTAAAAAAGAAGGGTGATTAAAATCGAAAAAATGACCACTGGTAAATTAGCTGAAAAAGCTGGAGTAAATGTTGAGACAGTTCGTTATTATGAACGGGAAAAAATAATTCCTGAACCTCCAAGAAATAGCTCCGGGTACAGACAATACTCATCAAAAGACCTGAAACGCCTTAAGTTTATTAAGTCAGCTCAAAAATTAGGGTTCTCCCTAAAAGAAATATCAGAATTACTATCTTTAAAGGCAAATTCTAAATCTGCATGTCATGAAGTGAGAATTATGGCCGAAGAAAAAATAACATTAATAGAAGATAAGATTAAAGAATTAGAACAAATGAAGAATATATTTGTCAATCTAACTGATGATTGTATTAAAGCAAAAGACAGTGATAATTGTCCAATAATAGATATTATTAACAAATAACCCCCCCAGAAAAGCTCCATCAATAACTGAACAAAATGAAGGTTTCTCTGAGGGTGAATAATCGCACCCAAATTTATAGTTCAATAATAAAATGCATTGTTTCTGAAAAATCCAGTAAGTTTAATTTTTATAAACTACATCTAAAGATAAAAATATTAATCCTCTAAAACGTGATTCAAACCCTGTCCAAACAAACATAAAACATGATTATCATCCAGAGAGTAATAAACAGACCTACCTTCCTTTCGATATTTAACTAGGTTATTGTTCCTAAGAACTCTTAATTGATGAGATATTGCAGAAGAACTCATTTCCAGTATTTCAGACAAATCACAAACACATAACTCCCTATCTTTTAAAGCATATAAAATATTTATCCGTGTTGGATCTCCTATGGTCTTAAATAGTTCTGAAAGCTGATAAACAATATTTTTTTGAAGTTTACGGTCTTTCATTAAATTTACAACCTGCTCATCCGGGTCAAACACTTCACACATATCACAAAAATTTTTGTCTTTTGCCATTAAATCATCTCCCCCAAATCAAAACTAGCACCTTATATTTATTTTAACATAGATTAATTTCTAATAGAAGGCATTTACTTTAATCTAAATTATACAGCAGCAATTATTGGGGTTAAACTTTATATCCTGAAGCAACAAAGACACCGCCATTTTTAAAACTGTGATTTAAATTAAAATCTTTCACTTCTTTTCTGCTTTTTAAATACTCCCAGGTTGGTCTAGTAACATCAGCATTACCAATTAAGTCTATAAAACGGCCCCATAAATTGGGTTCTTCCATATACCAATCCATAATAACAATTTTACCGCCAACCCTTACAAGCGAAAGACTTTTATCAATAACTTTTTGCCATTCAGGCATAGCTGATAAACCCAATTCGAGATAGATAGCATCAATATTTAATTCTTCTTCTGAAATAGATGCAATATCAGATTTATTAAATCTAGCAGCATCTTCATGTAAAGTTATTATATTATCCCAACCTTTTTTTCTAATTTTTTTTCTGGCTTTTGTCAACATTCCTTCAGAATAATCAATACCAATTATTAAACCATTACTTTTCAACTGATTTTTAAGATATTTAAAACTTTGTCCAGTTCCACAGGGTAAAACTATTATATTACTGTTTTTTTTAAAATCCAGTTTTTCAATAGCAAATTTTCGCGGCTTGTGATAATACCAGTCAGGTGCTAGTAGATCATATAGATAAGAAAAGATATCATAATATTTCATTATAATCCCCCCACAGCCTTATAAATGATTTCCCCCTGAAGATTTTATCCAAACATATTTCTGATGAAATTATTTTTAAGCTTCAGAGGGATTTTTTACTTGCTTAATTAAACATTACGGCTAATTCTCATAGCATTAAAGACAGCAATTAATGCCACACCTACATCGGCAAAGACTGCTCCCCACATGGTTGCTAAACCCACAGCACCCATTATAAGTACTATACCTTTTACACCTAAGGCCAGAATAATGTTCTGCCAGACAATTTTTCTTGTTCTCCGGGCAGTATTAATAGCAGTAATTAATTTTGAAGGCTCATCTGTCATTAAGACAACATCTGCCGCCTCAATAGCTGCATCTGAACCAAGTCCTCCCATAGCAACACCTATATCAGAGCGAGCCAGAACAGGTGCATCATTGATTCCATCTCCTACAAAGATAAGTTTATCATTTTCTTTCTGTCTGCCAAGTAATTCTTCAATTTCATCTACCTTCTGATCCGGTAGAAGTTCAGAATAATAATTATCTAAGCCAAGCCGCTGGGCTACTCTCCCGGCAACTGCCTCCCGATCACCAGTTAACATAGTTAACTGCTTAATACCTAATTCTTTTAAACCCTTAATTGCCTTTATCGAATCCTCTTTTAATTCATCCGTAATTGTTATATAACCTGCGTATTTATTTTCAATCGCTAGATAAACAATTGTTCCATCTGCATCAACTTCCTGATATTCAATGTTATTTTTATTCATTAATTTGATATTACCTGCCAGAATTTCTTTGTCATCAACCACAGCTTTAATCCCGTGTCCAGAAATTTCCTGATAATCTTTTATTCTTTGATTATCAATTTTCTGGTCAAACGCTTCGACAATGGACTTTGCTATCGGGTGGGTGGAATGACTTTCAGCATAAGCAGCCATAGTTAAAATCTGCTCATTATTAAAGCCATTATATGATTCCACCTTACTAACAGCAAATTCTCCTTTAGTTAAAGTTCCAGTTTTATCAAATACTATTTGACTAACATTGTTCAGTGCTTCCAGATAATTACCACCTTTAACCAGAACGCCCTGTCGCGATGCTCGACCTATTCCTCCAAAAAATCCTAACGGAATGGATACTACAAGTGCACAGGGACAGGAAATAACTAAAAAGATAAGAGCTCGATAAAACCAGTCTGCAAAGGCTGCTCCCTGTAAAAATAGTGGCGGTAAGACCGCAATAGCCAGAGCCGAATAGACTACAACCGGTGTATAATAACGGGCAAATTTAGTAATAAACTTCTCAGTTGGTGCTTTTTTTCCACTGGCATTTTCCACAAGTTCCAAAATCTTAGATACTGTTGACTGACCATATTCTTTTGTCACTTCTACTGTTAATAAACCATCTTTGTTAATTGTTCCACTCAAAATTTCATCACCAGTTTCAACTTTACGCGGAACAGATTCCCCGGTAAGTGCTGAAGTATCCACCATAGAACTTCCTTCAAGCACTTCTCCATCAAGTGGTACTTTTTCACCAGGTTTTATAATTATTATATCACCTATTTGAACATCTTCAGGGTCAACCTCTTTTGTTGTATCTTCAAGTTTTAAATTAGCATAATCAGGTCTTATATCCATTAATTTTTTAATTGAGCGTCTGGAACGGTCAACTGCTCTTTCCTGAAAAATCTCACCAACCATGTAGAAAAGCATTACTGCTACACCTTCAGGAAACTCCTGAATAGAAAAAGCTCCAATTGTTGCTATACTCATTAAGAAGTTCTCATCAAAGACCTGGCCTCGCTTTATATTTTTGAAAGCTGCCATTAATACTGGTCCACCGATAAGCAGGTAACTGGAACCAAAAAGTAGCCATTCCAGATATATTGATAAACTTCCCAATTCTACTTCCAAAAATGGTAGTTCGAATAGTATTATTGCCAGAGCAAAAATTATTGTTCCCGGCCAGAATCGTTTTTTAAGATAAGAATTTTCATCGTCAACCCCATGGTCGTGACTCTCTTCGTGATCATTTACACGACCTTCCTCGTGATTATGTTCATGGACATGGTTGTGATCAGACTTTTGATTAGCTCTTTTTCGTCTATTTCTAGACTCCTTAACAGTTAAGCCAGGTTCTATTCTATCTGCAATTTCTTGCAATTCATTTTCAAATGAATTATCAGCACCCTCTCCTTCAACAGTAATCGTGCTGGTAGCAAAATTCAAACTCACCTTTTCTATATCCTCTAAATTATTAACTTCTTTCTCAATCTTACCTGCACAATTAGTACAGGCCAAACCTTCTAGTTCAAATTTCTTTTTCTTATTTTCTGCTTTTTCTGGCATAATAATCCTCCCTAGTTATAATTTAATATATGATTAATTGAATAATTGTTCATATATAGCATACAATAAAATTCGATTTTTGTCAACAATGATTGAGCAATTATTCATATATTGTTTAAATAAAAAGATTTACCCTTAGGTAAACCTTTTAAATATATGATAAAGGATCAACTGGTCTTCCATTAACCTGAACCTCAAAATGCACATTTGGTCCTGTTGTATTACCGGTATTACCGGATTTTGCTATTAAATCACCTTTTGAAACTCTATCTCCAGTATTGACTATCAACTTAGAATTGTGTGCATAAAGTGTTCTCATTCCTTTTTGGTGTTCAATAATAATAGTTTTACCATAACCTCTAGCCCAACCACTATATACAACTCTACCTTCACCTGATGCTTTCACTTTCGAACCTGAAGGAACTGCATAATCAATACCTTCATGCATTCTTCCCCATCTCCTACCAAAATAAGACGAGATTCTTGCATATACTGGTTTAGTAAATACTTTTTCAAGGCGATCACGATAACCAAATTCAGGTTTTGCTCCAGGTAAGATTAATGTATCACCAGGTTGAACCCTATTTGGATTATTAATTAAATTACTGGCAATAATTTTGTTTAAACTTATATTAAACTTATCAGTAATAGATGAAAGATTCTCCCCCGGACTTATTTTATATAAGATCCCTTTTACTGGAAGAACCTTTATCGTTTGACCGGGTTTTATTTTATTAATATTATTAATATCGTTTGCCCCAATTAAAGTATCTAAATCCACATTGTGCTTTTGAGCAATATCCCAAAGAGTTTCACCGTTTTCTACTCTGTGCTTTTTTATTTGATTAATTAAACCAATTCTACTGCCCGGCTTTCGACTATTTTCTTTAACTAATTCTTCAGTAAAACCCTGACTGGAGCTTTCAATATTATACTTTGTGTCTTTATCTTTATATAATTTTTCTATGTATTCTAACTTATTATTAAATTCTAACTGATTTTCTGCAAAATTAAGTTCTGAATTCTCTGAGAGGTTAAATTCTTCTTTGATTTTAACAAAATCGGTCTTTCTCTCCAGTACATTTTTTCGCTTTTCCGTTATAATCAAACTAAAATCTGAATTTTCTTTTGAGTTTTGCTTAAGATCAAGTTCTTTTTTTACAGAAATAGATCCTCTGGGAACTCTTGTGCTTTCCAAATGCTGCTCTCCCAGAACAAAGTTTTTGTAAATTATTGTAAATGCAATTAATAAAAGAATAGCTATAAATCTTTTTTTCATATTTCAGATTGCTCCCTGTTTTCATTAGTATTGTATAAAAATAGTAAAGAATAGAATAAACTTTTAATGTATGAGTAGATGTTCAAATATATTATACTATATTTCTTCCCTAGCGTCAAAAAAATCTTTCACCCTACTATTCACCGGACTTAATTAAATTATTGAAACAGGAGTAAAAACTCAATTTGTTAAAATGAGAACTATATGCTATAATAATTTAATAAAATTATATTGGAGGTTATTTATGGAAATTATTAAGTACTTAGTTGTAGGCGTAATCCAGGGAATAACTGAGTTCTTACCAATCAGCAGTTCAGGGCATATTGTGCTTTTTAAATATTTTTTAGATATTAAAGCTGGACTGACAATTGACATCTTTTTGCATTTTGGAACTTTACTGGCAATATTTTTTGTGTATTACCAGGATATACTAAATATGATTTATTTTAAGGATGACTATAAGACTTTTAATCTATATATCATAATCGGCTCAATCCCTGCTGCAGTTGTAGGGATATTTTTTGAAGATTTTTTTGAAAAAATGAATTCTTCTTTAACTGTTGTCGGGTTTTTTTTAATAATTACCGGTATAATACTCTGGCTAACTAATAAAATAACAATCAATAAACGGAAGATAAAAGATATGTCGGTTTTAGATTCAATTTTTATAGGACTAGCTCAGGCACTCGCAATTTTCCCCGGTTTATCTCGCTCTGGATCTACTATAGCTGCCGGCTTATATAAAAATTTAAACAGAGAACTTGCTACCAAATTTTCGTTTATTCTTTCTATACCTGTCATAGGAGGAGCAACTCTTCTCAAACTAAAAGAATTAACTTTAAATGGTACAACTGACCTAAATTATTTCTATCTATTTTTAGCTACTATATCATCAATGATCACAGGTTATCTTGCTATTAACTTTTTCTTAAAAATGATAAAAGAACAAAAACTTCATTATTTTGCCTATTATTGTATTCCACTTGGATTAATATTAATATTTTCTTTATAATATCAGATTTGACAAGAGTTATTCCTTTCAACTTCTTTTTCAATCAGTTTTTATTGTTACTACACTAACTTTTTCCCCTTTGTTCTGCATTGTGGACTTAATATTTCTTCCATTTGTCTTTGATTGTATTAAAGCAAAAGACAGTGATAATTGTCCAATAATAGATATTATTAACAAATAAAACCCCCAGAAAAGCTCCATCATTAATCGAAAAAATGAAGCTTCTCTGAGGGGATATCATCTCTAAGTTCAGTTTACAATTATAAATTCACTAAAAATTAATTACCTTATCAGCCTCAATAATCCACTGAGTAAATTCTGTCATATTACTTAACTCTACCCCATCAATTATCTCCTCCTCTAAATATTATAATTCACGTAAAGATTCTAACTTATCTAAAACATGTTCAATTTCATCCCTGGTTGTATATTTACCAAGACTAAATCTCACAGCACCTCTTCCAGTTTCCATAGTTACAGACATAGCTTTTAAGACCGAAGAAATTTCTACTAAATCAGAATGACAGGCTGAGCCTGTAGATAAAGCTACATTATCTAAATGATCCAGAATTTCCTGACCACTGTAATCTAAAAAACTAATATTTAAAGTGTTTGGTAAGCGTTTCGTCGGATGGCCATTCAGAATAACTCGATCTTTAAAGTTTTTCTGCAGCTGCTTCTGAAAATAATCTCTCAATTCTTTAATTTCCCCGGGAGTATTATGCTCAAAGTCAGCTTTCTTTCCCTGAAACAGATCTTCCGCAAGTTCACAGGCTTTACCAAGAGCAACATCAAAAATTACATTTTCTGTCCCCGCTCTTTTTCCCATTTCGTGTCCTGCTCCATGAATTAAAGGTTCTATCTCAATTCCATCTCTTATATAAAGTGCACCGATCCCTTTTGGGGCATAAACTTTATGGCCGGCTACTGATAGAAAATCTACTCCCAGCTTTTTAACGTCTGTTTCAATTTTACCCACAGACTGAGCAGCATCGGTATGCAATAAAATGTTGTTTTCTGAGGCTATTTCAGCTATTTCCGCCAGTGGCTGAATTGTTCCTGTCTCATTATTTGCATGCATGATGCTAATTAAAATTGTTTCGTCAGTTAGAGCAGCTTTTAATTGCTCAATATCTACTACTCCATCCTGATCTACAGATAAATAAGTAACTTCATAACCGTTTCCCTCAAGAAACTTACAGGGAGAGATCACGGCAGGATGTTCTATTTCAGAAGTGATAATATGCTTACCACGATTTTGATAAGTATATCCAACCCCCTTGAGCACCATGTTATTTGACTCACTTCCTCCAGAAGTAAAAATAATCTCCTCTGGTGAAGCATTTAATAAACTGGCAACTTTTTTTCGAGCTTCTTCTACAGCCTGTTTTGTTTTTGATCCCAGTTCATGACTGCTTGAGGGATTACCAAAATTTCCATAAATATATTCTTCCATTGCTTCAGCTACTTTCTTATCAATTGGTTCTTATCAATTGGTGTTGTAGCATTATAATCAAGATAGATCATAGATTAACACTTTCCTTTCTGAACTTAAATATAAAAACATTATTATTTAGCTAAATTCAAAATCTTTCTAGCTCCATTGATTACTACAATAAACACAATACCTCCAATTATTAAATCAGGCTTATTTGAGTCAAAAAAATAAACTAAAAGTCCTGAAATAATTACTCCCGAATTTACAATTAAATCATTTGAAGTGAAAATCCAACTTGCTTTCATATGTGCTTCTTTGCTATCTGATTTTTGGAATAAGTAGAGACAATACAAATTAGCAATAAAAGCCAAAATAGATACAATTATCATTGTACTAAAATCAGGCATTTTTCCAAAACCAAAAAACCTTCTTAATACTTCAATAAATCCAAAGGATGCAATAAAAATTTGAAAATATCCTGCAAGTTTTGCAACTTTCTTCTTAAGAAGAATGCTCCCACCTACTGCAAAAAGGCTAACTAAATAAACTATTGAATCTGAAAACATATCTAAACTATCAGCAACAAGCCCCATTGAATTTGCAATTAACCCTGCAGTCATTTCAAAAAGGAAAAAACCAAAATTAACTAAAAGAACAGTTTTTAGAAGTTTTTTCTGACTCTGAGAGTCATTTGTAATCTCATTATTTTCATCCTGGATTTCAATAACTTTTTCTAATCTGGAATCCAGTTTTAGCTCATCTAAATAATTTTTTATTCTTTCATCTTTTTGTGAATGAAAAACAATAAGTTTCCTTTTTTCAAGATCAAAATCAAGTTTTTGGATTAATTTAATTGACCCAAGTTTTGTTTCAATTAGATTTTTTTCCGAGGGACAATCCATCTTTTTCACTTTAAAAATACTTTTATACATATAAACCTCCTTTGATAGTTAATATATAAACCGCAGGGCAAAAACAATTTCAGACTCAACAAATTAGTTATATGGGAAGAAAAAAACCGGATTAAAATTTCCCTTTATTACTCTCTACTTTTA